>CALBSD010000094.1 GCA_937927625.1 uncultured Actinomycetes bacterium
GTCATCACCAGGCACTGGTGAAGAAGTTGTGCTGTTAACACCAGCAATTGAACGACCACGCTTGTCCACTTCACGGACGGTGCGACCATCAATACCTGTCAACAACTTGTTGAACTGCAACTCAAGACCAGAGGTACCAACACCGTCAGGGTCAGTCTTTCCAATCAACGCTTGCGCTACTCCACCCTCAATCTGACGCGAAGGTTCCGTATATGAATAGATGCCCGGAAGACCAAGACCGGTAATCACAGCCGCTGCTTGCTTGGTCATCTCACGGGAGATGTAGTTGAACTTGGAACCAGGCTTCGCAAGGCTTGTTGCAAGTGCTGCCTCTTTCTCAGGAGTCAGCCCAAGAAACGGAGCAAGAGAATGAGCTGTGCCGACAGGGTCGGTAATCTCGCGAGGGTCTGCGTAGACAGTCACGCTGGGAACCGACAACGCAAGTTCATTTCCATTTCGGTCAAAAATGACACCACGGGCAGCACGAATGATGTTCACTCGAGTCCGCTGATCAACACTGGCCGCGTAGTAGCCCGAACGATTAAACGTTTGTAAGGAAACGACACGACCGGCAATCAACAGCAGCAGGCACATAAGGAGCCCCAGCGAAATACGCAGTCGCTTTTTGATGCGGCGATCTGCTTCGTGCGAAGTGATCTTGCTCGCGCGCAAATTCGCAGGAACTTCACCTTTGAAAGCCATCTTGATCTGGCGCCATGTATTTCCAGCAAGTTCAGAGACTGCCGATTCGAACTGGCTTGCCGACTCACGCTCCACTGGCTCCCGACGTGTACGCGTCGCAGGCGGACGACGAGATGAAGACTGCGAAGTACGACGCTGTCCTGAACGCTGTTGCGTCGAACGAGAGCCAGAGCGCGATGAAGACGAGCGGGGCGAGGATGAACGCGACGAAGATTCGGACGACGAACGTCCAGAGGTGGAGTGCGAACGGGTCCCGCGACGCGTTGACTCTCCGGAGGTCACGGCGCGCCTACCACGGTCTTCTTTAAGCGACCGAATTCGTCGAGCGGTGATTCAGTAGCAGCGACAACGTCAGAGTCAACCTTGCCCACTGTTGCTGCAACTTCAGCAGCAACAGAAGCTGGAACATTCACGATGGTCACTCCGAGGCTTGGAACCATGCCCATTTCATGAGCTTTGACGGTCAACACTTCTGGTGACTGCAAGCTTGCGCGTTCAGCGCGAAGTGCATCGAAATGCTCCCGAGCACGAGAGATGTCGTAGTTCAACTTGTCAATGTGCATTTGCTGCTGCGCCATGTGAGCGCGCAATGCAACGACCATTCCCATCGCCACGAGAAGCCCGACAACAAGAGTGACAGCACGTACATAGCGACGCTCGGCCTGTGGCACAACTGTGAGACGTGGGCGCGACTCTTCGTACCGTGGCGCAAGCACCGATGGGAAACGGAATGCAACTGCCATGTCAGTTCATCTCTTCTTTCGAAAGTTTTTCGACGACACGCAAACGAGCCGAAGTGGAACGAGGATTTGTGGATTGCTCAGACTTCGATGCCTCACGAGGCACGCGAACACGCTTCACAGTGCGCAATGCACCGCAACCGCATGGAAGGTTGGGAGGACAGGTGCAATCCCCTGTCTCCGCCGTACGCATGACGGCCTTCACGATGCGATCTTCGCCAGAGTGATACGACAAAACTGCAACACGCGCACCTGGTGCAAGCGCCGAAATCGCATCACGAAGAGCGATGGGGAGAATGCTGAGTTCTGCATTGACTTCAATACGCACGGCTTGGAAAGTGCGCTTTGCTGGATGACCGCCACGGCGACGTGCCGGCGCTGGAATTGCAGAACTCACAACATCTGACAGATGAGCGGTGGAACGAATGGGGCGCGCAGCAACGACGGCCTTCGCAATGCGATCAGCAAAACGTTCGTCGGCATTGATGCGCAACATGCGAGCCAACGCATCAGCTTCATAACCATTCACCACATCGTCTGCACTGAAGTTCTGCGAACGATCCATGCGCATGTCAAGTGGTGCATCGAAGCGATATGAGAAACCACGTTCTGCAACATCGAACTGCGGAGAAGACACGCCGAGGTCGAAAAGTGCACCGGCCAACGAACCAATGCCTTCTTCGACCACGACGGTCGAGAGCGCATCGAAGCGGGCGCGCCGGAGGGTCGCGCGTCCACTGCAATGTGCATCTGTGAGAACTCGGGATGCAGCAGCGAGTGCGACATCGTCTTGATCTATACCCAAGAGACGAAGTTCTGGGTGTGCTTTCAGTAGAGCAACGGAATGGCCAGCGCCACCCAGTGTTGCGTCCATGAAAACGCCAGTATTCATTGACGAAAAGACGTCAAGAATTTCGTTCAACATCACTGACTCGTGCACGAATGCCGAGGTCATGACGCCACCGCAATTGTTGGAGCGAACGTGGTGACCCACGATCCCCGGCAGTCCCCCGGATAGCGAATGCCGTCCAGATTTATCCCTGGTACGCGCGCGATGGCAGCGGGCGGAGTTGGAGCTAACCACCGTGCCATCCGGGAGACTGCCCGAGACCGTTGGCCCCTGGCGTGTTGAAACAACGAACGAAGCATGGGCATTCACGCGCCCGCTCCAGCGATTTTCTCGGTGCCGGCACTAATGGTGCGCTCATGGCGCTCCGGCTCCCAGATTTCGACTCGGTCAAAAGAACCTGCGACGACGACTTTGGCGCCGAGTGAGATGCCGGCATACGTGCGCAACTTTTCGTCGATGTTGACGCGACCCTGCGCGTCGATGGTGACTTCCACCGTGTTGGCAGCCAAAGCGCGGCGCTGTTCTTGGCTCATCTCGCCAGAACGAACTTTGTCGAGGACCTCGGCGACGTCGCGCTCGAAGGCCTCTGCGGTCATGACGTCAATGCACTTGTCGCGACCGAAGGAGAGGTAACAACGTGGCTCAAGCCGTGGGCGGAATGCAGCAGGCAACGCAAGACGACCCTTTGGGTCGAGCTGGCGCTCATGCACTCCAACAAACACGGTTTTCTGCCTTCCCAGGGGGAAGTTCTCCGCCTCCACCTGTTGGACAGATTATCCCCACTATTCCCCACTGTCAACCACCATTCCCCACTTTTCACCACCAATCCCCCCACTGACCCCCACCAACCCCACACACGACATGGCTGCGCCCCTGGCAGGATTCCGGAAATTTTTGGCCTAGGCCTGGAGGGCTGCGTAAACGGCCGACACGATGTCGGCGGCGTCGGCAGAGATGGTGGCAACGGGCAATCTCGAGACTCGATCGCGAACATCGATCGATGTCAGCGATGGTGTCCACAGTTCTGTCTGCCATGAGCGATACAACACACACTGCAGACGTGCGCCGTCTCGACCCCTGCGTTGGCTGATGCCGACCAGTTTGGATTTGCCCACAAACACTTCGCCCGGTGACGTACTTGCAAAGCACACACTGCGTCCATCAGCCCCCGCTTCAAAGGCATCGCGATACGTCATTGCCTGCACCCACGGTGAGAGGGCCTCAACAAACACATCTCCCAGCCACAACATGGAAGCCGTGACATCCTCAACGAACAGCGGGTCATCTTTGGGAATCGTGATGTCGATCCAGACCGACTGGGTGGGATGTACAAAGACCGCACCACCTCCACTGCGACGGCGCACGACATCGAGACCTAAGTCTTTGGCAATCGCCTTGTCGACATCGGACTCCTTTTGAGTGGAGCCCAAGATGATGGCGGGCGATTCAACCGAGCACCACCACATTGCTCGCGTGAGCACGGGTTCCATCGCATGGAAGTCAGCAGCCGACCCATGCCAATCGTGGCGTTCCCACGGAAGCTGGCGGTCGGTCATGTGTCCACTCTTGCCGTTTTAGCTGGCCCGAGCCAAGTACGGCTTCCACTCTTCAGGAATACGAGGCACCGAATACATAATCCACGAGAGTTCCCGTGGCGCTTGTGGTGGATGCGCCAACTTCATGCCCGCTTCTTCGGGCGTGCGGTCACGCTTACGAAGGTTGCACCCACGACACGCAGCAATCACGTTGTCCCATTCGTTCTTTCCACCGCGCGACCGCGGCATCACATGATCGATGCTGTCGGCAACCCCACCGCAATAACCACACACATGATTGTCGCGAGCAAAGACTGCACGGCGCGACATCGCGGTGCTGCGTTGATATGGAACTTTCACCATGTATCGCAACCGGATGACAACGGGTGACTGCACCGAGAATCTTTCGGAGTGCACGCGCGTTCCGTCGTCGGCAACAATTTCTGCTTTATCGAGCAACACCAAGCAGATAGCTCGGCGAGCCGACACGACACTGAGCGGTTCGTACGTTGCATTGAGTACGAGCGCGCTCCTCATGGTTATCTCGTCCGCAACCGTGGAGAAAAAGGAGAGTATTGGCTACTTCTCATGACCGAGCCTGATTCCACTCTCTGCACCATGCGAGATAGTCCAACAGATCAACCGTGCGCACTGTGTCGCGCTGAGAACCGTGTTCGCCACCGTATTGAGTGACCAAACGAAATTCGAGATAGTCAGCAGGCGGTACAGGAAGAAATGGAGACCGCTTCCACCAACCGCTGGGAGTGAGCCGAGAAAGCTGCCGAAGGGCTGTTCCCCATAAATACGGCCGAACAACAACGGCGAAAAATGCCGAGGGTGTCATCAGAGACTGCATGTCCACACAGTACAAGAGAATGGACGACCTGCGCCGTTGAAGGTATTTAGTCCCGCGGGAAGTTGACGCGTGGCTTGGGGATCTTCTGTGCGAGGTCTTGCACCCCGGCACGCCCGATGAGTCGCAATTGGCGTTCAATCACCATTGCGAAGACCAACATGCCAATGAATGCTGCAAAGGCCACGAGGTAATGAATCTGCAATGCAACCACGATGGCGACGAGGCAGGCAACCATGCCAAGCGATGACCACCACACACGCTTCGCTGAATGGCTATACAAACCCTTTGGCGAGACTGCAGAAGCAAACTTCTCGTCCGCACTCAGTTGATGTTCGATCTCCCGAAGGATTCGTTGTTCGTCGTCAGACAATGGCACGCCTTGATTGTTTCACTCATTGCCCCCGAACACAAAGCAGGAAAGCTGCATTTTCTTCCCGCCTTCTAAAGAGTTGTCACAGAACTAATCCGCATCGCTCTCCGGACCAAAGGGGTTCTCCCCCGGGCGCCGAGCATCAAGGCTGCTGGCAGGCCCAATGAGCCCATGGCCGAACTTCTCCACGATGGAGTCAATGGCACGGCTTGCAGGCACCCATTGCTCTTCCACATCTTCGGGAGTCTCGCCGCCATCATCGAAGAGACGCGGCGCTGCCCCACTGCTTTCGGCCAGTTTCTGAGCGTGCACTCCCAGTAGTCGCACGCCTTGTGAATAATCAAGTGACGCCAGAAGTGGCTCCAGCGCCGCCACCATCGACGGCCCTGTCGTCAACGGCACGGAAGGTGTCGTTGAACGTGTCACGGATTCAAACGACGCGAACTTCACTTTCAACATCACAGTTCCTGCAGCGATGCCTGCTTCACGAGTGCGCCGCGCCACCGCATCACAGAGTCGTACCAAATGGTGATGCAATTCATCGTGGTCAGTGATGTCACGAGAGAACGTCTCTTCGTGGCCAATGGACTTTGCAATGCGTTCTGGCTCCACAACGCGGTCATCAATGCCATGCGCCAATGCATAGAGATGACGACCGTGAGATTCACCAATGGCTCTCATCAGGATGGGCAGATCGATAACAGCCAAGTCGCCAATTGTCCGGATGCCCAAGGTGTCGAGCTTTTTCAAAGTGGCGGGCCCGACCCCCCACAAACTTTGGACAGGCAAAGGATGCAGGAATTCAATTTCTGTTCCAGGAAGTACTTCATAAATTCCAAAGCCAGGCTCGATGCGATTTCTCCGCGCTTTCGGCTTGGCGAATTCGGAGGCCATCTTGGCAATGAACTTGTTTGGGGCGATTCCCACTGTGCACGGCAGCTGAGTTTGTTCCCACACTCGTTGTCGCAGCAGTGCTGCCACTTGTTGCGCATCACCCAACAATGAACGTGCACCAGTGACATCAAGGAAAGCTTCATCAACAGAGATCTGTTCAACGAGTGGCGTGATCGATTCGAAGATCTCATGAAGCTGATGGCTGTATTCCAAATAGTGGGCCATGTCAGGCGGAAGAAAGATGGCATCAGGGCACAAACGGCGAGCCACAGCCGATGACAACGCTGAATACACACCGAACTGACGCGCCTCATACGAGGCCGCAGAGACGACCCCACGTCCACCCGTACCGCCCACAACAACAGGCAGCCCGCGAAGTTCAGGGTGACGCAGCAATTCCACCGATACGTAGAACGCGTTCATATCGATATGCAGGATTGAACGATGAACTGCCACTGGTTCTGACGCTAGTTCAGTACGGACGAGCCGCGCCTACGATGGGCAGGTGCCTCAACAGTCAGACTCACTCTCCGCTCTCCCCTCAACAGTGGCGCGCGCACTTGCCTTCATCGCCATCCTCATTGGCGGTCTTGCAGGTGCTCTCATCGGATACGCACTCGTTGACGTTCAGACCGACAATGCTTCTAGCGTTCTTCTCGGGCTAGGCATTCTTTTTGGATCGGTTCTCAGCGCAGGCGGAACTGCCGTTGTTGCGGTATTAGTTCTTCGCGCATTGGGCGAATGGCGAGAGATCGCGGACAAATAATGTCAACTGTTTCGTTAGGCAGTGAACTTAGGATCATTGCAGAACAACTTGCTCGCGCAGCTGGCGACATGGCGCTCAAGGGACGCAAGAGTGGTGATGTCACCGCGACGACAAAGTCCTCCCCGACGGACATGGTGACGCAGTACGACAAGGCAAGTGAAGACATGGTGACCGCTGGTCTTCGTGATCGTCGCCCTGATGACGCCATTGTCGGAGAAGAAGGAGCCAGCCGCGAAGGTACGACTGGCATTACATGGCACATCGACCCCATTGATGGCACATCAAACTTCTATTTCGATCTTCCGATGTGGGCAGTCTCTATCGGCGCCGTTGACGAGAGCGGCCCCATCGCTGGTGCGGTCTATGTGCCTGCACTTGGAGAGATGTTCACTGCCGCACGCGGAGAAGGCGCAACGTTGAATGACAAACCCATCAGTGTTCGCAACAACACAAAACTCAGCGATGCGTTAGTTGGCACCGGATTTAGCTACGACACCGAAAAACGTGGCGCACATGCACGACGAGTCGCAACAATGATGCCCCAGATTCGAGATATGCGACGTTTAGGTGCTGCTGCCATCGACTTATGTTTTGTTGCATGTGGCCGATACGACGCGTACTTTGAGGAGTATCTCAATTCATGGGATCTTGTCGCTGGTCAAGTGATTGCAACTGAGGCAGGCGCAGTTGTGACCGACTTTGCAGGTCAACCTGTCACTCCACAACAAGTTCTCGCTTCGCAACCGGGTGTCCAGCAAGCACTCATCCAACTCATTGCACACTCCACGGAGAAATAACCATGACCGTTGTTCTTGCACTTGATGCTGGCACTACCGGCGTACGCACGCGCGCAGTATTCGACGATGGTCGTCCTTCCTTTTCGGCATACCGAGAGTTTCCGCAGTACTTCCCACGTCCAGGTTGGGTGGAGCACGACGCAAATGAGATTTGGCATGCGATGGCCGCGACACTTGCCGAAGTTGTTGGCCAACTGAACGAACCAGTTGCCGCCATCGGCATTACGAATCAGCGCGAAACTGTTCTCGCATGGGATCAACGCACTGGCCAGCCATGTTCACGCGCCATCGTGTGGCAAGACCGACGCACAGCTGCGCGTTGTGAGGAACTTGCTCCGCATCTTGATGACGTTCGCAGTATCACTGGACTTGTTCTCGATCCGTATTTCTCTGGCACAAAAGCAGCGTGGATTGCAGAGCATCATGATTTGCCGTCAGCGCCACATCTTCGAATTGGCACCATTGATTCTTGGTTGGTGTGGAAACTGACTAACGGTGCATCGTTTGTGACAGACCCCAGCAATGCAAGTCGCACCATGTTGTTCGACATCACCACAATGCAGTGGAGCGACCAGATGTGTGAACTCATCGGAGTTCCTCGACATGCACTGCCCGACGTTCAACCTTCCAGTGCGCGATACGGCGTCACGACATCAGTTGCCGGTGTTCCTGATGGGATTCCGATTTCAGGTATTGCAGGCGATCAACAAAGTGCACTCTTCGGCCAGATGTGCACACAGCCGGGCATGGCAAAAAATACGTATGGCACCGGAAGTTTTATTCTTCTTAATGTCGGCACCACCTGCCCATCTCCGACAGAGGGAATGTTGACCACGGTTGCGTGGGACTTAGGTGACGGAAAGCCGATGTATGCATTAGAAGGCGCCATCTTTGTCACTGGCGCTGCGGTGCAGTGGTTACGCGATGGACTTGGCATCATCAATGAATCCTCAGAGATTGGCGCACTTGCTGCGACCGTTCCTGATTCCGGCGGCGTCTATGTGGTTCCTGCATTCACAGGCCTTGGCAGTCCGTGGTGGGACCCCTATGCACGAGGAACCATCGTGGGCATCACACGCGGCACAACGAAAGCGCACATTGCGCGCGCCGTGATTGACGCAATGGTGTTTCAGACACGCGACGCCATTGATGCAATGACGCAAGCAGGTGGCGTGACCCTGAACGAACTGCGTGTTGATGGTGGTGCCGCTGTCATGAATGACATGTTGCAACGACAGGCCAACGAACTGCGCGTGCCGGTCTTACGACCTACCGATCACGAAACAACTGCACTGGGTGCTGCGTACTTGGCCGGACTTGCCGAAGGCGTGTGGGCCAACCTCGATGAGGTTTCGCAAATGTGGACTCTCGATCAACGGTTTGAACCTGCAACCGAAAGCGGCGAACACGCCACGTGGTTACGAGCAGTGGAACGGTCTCGCAACTGGGCTCACGACATTGCCGAATAACGGCACTCGGAGAATGAACTAACTCTCGGCAAGAAGTGCGGCGCCAATCGCACCTGCACGCTCACCTAACGCAGCGGGAGCAAGGCGAGGATGCGGGCGCATCGCAGAGGAATACAACGATGCCGAGAACTTTTCTTCCAGCACATCGATGCGGGATGCAAACGACTCAATGACTCCGCCACCAATCACGATGACTTCTGGGTCACAAATGTTTGTCAAGCTCGCGAGACCTTCTGCAATCCAAGATGCAAATGCGTTAACAACATCAATGGCCTCTGCGTCGCCTGCATGAAACCGCTCAAAGACTTCTTTGCCGTCAATTCCGCCACTCAACATCTTGAGTGCAGAACCTGACGCATACCGTTCCCAACAACCGCGACGGCCACATGGACACTCCACACCATTGCGTTCCACAATCATGTGGCCAATCTCACCAGCGAAACCATTTGCGCCACGCTGCAACTGTCCGCCCATCACAATGCCGCCACCAATGCCGGTACCAAGTGTGACCATGACTGCATCGCGTGCACCCATTGCGGCGCCTGACTTCCATTCGCCATATGCAGCTGCCGTTGCGTCGTTCTCAACATGCACTGCAATACCTAAACGTCGACGCAACTCAGGGCCAACAGGAATGTTGTGAGCACCCTTCATATTGGGAGACGCTTTGATCACGCCATCGGCAGTGATTAGCCCTGGTACACCGACTCCGAGAGTTGTTTCGCCACCGAGTTCTCGAAACATTGCTTCGAGCAAATCAATGAGTTCTGATGCATGAGGCGTGGGATAACGCACTTCATGAAGAACTATTCCGCGAGTATCAACGATGACGCCGAAGCACTTCGTTCCGCCGACGTCGATGCCAACGTGTTTCACGATTCGGCGCGGGCCTTCAGTTCCTTCACAGCCTCAATCAGAATGCGAGCTTCTGCACGACGCTTGACGAAGCCAGGCAGAGGCACAACAAGTTCGATATCGAGTTCGTAGAACACCTGTGTTCCGCCATCCACTTCAACGAAGGAATATGCGCCATCGAGAGCGCGCATGATGTCGCCTTCAACAAGGTGCCACGACAAACGAGCAGGAGCTTCGGAATAGTCGTATTCCAAGGTGTAGTGAGTGCTACGTCCAAGCGCTGATGCGCGATATTCAACACGAGAAGGGCGACCTTGATCATCGCGTTCGCGAACCGTTGCTTCCTTCACATCCTTTGCCCAGTCCGGATAGCGCTCGAAATCGAGAACAATCTGGACGCACTTTTCTACGGGTGCATCGATGAGGGTGGTCTGAGCGGCGCGATCAGTCATGGTCTTCATCTTGCCCGTTCGGAGAGGCCTGCGGCGACACCCCCGAGGAATTTGTGCCAGAACGGGGTGCGAAGTGTCCGTGGAAAGCAGCCCAGAGACCATTCAGACCCAAGCCCAGCATCGGCACCAAGATGCCAAATGCCAAGGTGCTTCCGCGCTTCCCATCAGTGGAGGAACGCATACCGGCAGTCACAAGACCTGCGATGAATTGCACACCCAAGAGACCATTCATACGTCGAGCGACAGACTGTGGTGCGCACTTGTCAATTAAGAAGTACAAAGCAGCAACCGAAATGTTGTCTTCACGGCTTCGCTGCACGGCGCTCCAGTAGCCCCACAAGAACGCAACAACACCAACGGAGAAGTTGGCAAGACACACCACAACTGCGATGGTTTTCCACGGCTGTTCAAAATATGCAACTGCGAGACCTGCCGTCACGACAAACAATGCAGTGAGGACAGCGTTGAGTCGAATAATTGCGGAGCCCTTCATGTCTTCCATCATTGCCCCACCTTCAGTACTTCACCCAAACGGCTAGCCAGTACGTCGTAATTGAATTCACTGAGGGCTCGCTCGCGAGATGCTGTGGCCATTGAGGCTCGCAGATCTGGATTATCGAGAATGTCAACGATGCGCGCCGCAAGACCCGATGCATCACTGGGGTTCGCCATTACGAAACCAGTCACGCCATCAAGGACTGCTTCCGCTGCTCCACCACTTTCGCCCGCAATCTGCGGAACACCGCAGGCAGCGGCTTCTACAAACACGATGCCGAAGCCTTCTTGCTCAAGACCACCCCAACGATTGCGACACATCATGGAAAACACATCGGCGCAGCCATAGAGAGCAGGTAGATCATCATGCGGAACACGACCCAAGAATGTGACAGGTGCCTTCATCTCGGCAGCAAGCTTCTTCAATCGGTCTTCATCACGACCTGTACTTGCAATCACTAGTCGCAACTTCGGACGATGCGGCGCCAACTGTGCCACTGCCTTAATCACTGTGTCGAAACCTTTTCGCGGTACAAGACGACTGATGCCCAAAATGATTTCGTCGTCATCATTCAGACCGAAACGTGTACGTGCCGATGAACGTTCTGCAGATGTCAACGGAACAAAGCGATCGGTGTCAACTCCAGGCGGGACGATGGTGGTGGGCAGTGAGCGTGATGCAGCATGCTCCCCTTCACGCGCTGGATAACCACCAGCAGCAATGACGTGTACTGCACCGCGCAAGACACGACCCAACACTTGTTTCGAACCGGGCAATCGACCAGGCACCGTGACCTCTGCACCGTGCAACACCACCATGTACGGAAGTTTCAACGACGGCCCCACAAGACCCAAGGGCAATGCAGGATCGAGCACAACAAAGTCCGCACCGAAATCTTTCGCTATCGAGTTAATGCGTTGCACCATCCACGGATGCGGCAACAACACCGGTTCGCGCGTGCGCTCAATGCGATACGGCTGTTGCGCATCAAACTCTGCAGCACCTTCATGTGGGCTGGTCAGAACCGCAAAAGAATCTGCAGGCAAGCGACGCCACCACTCCCATAAGAGTGATTGGATGCCCCCGATCTTCGGGGGAAAGTCGTTGGTGACTAAAAGATGCTTCATAGGTCGCCCCGCAAGGTTGGCAGATTCGCGAGTTCCTCGGCGACTAATTCGTCGGGATCATCGAAATGAAGAAGTGAATTGAGTCCTAGACGAGCCGCTGCCCACACTGCATGCGCACGCAACTCGGGTCGTTCATGCGAGAGGTAACGGCGCACCACATCAACGACTCGCTCATCTGTCGGCTGCGCGATGTTTCCCAAAATGATCAAGAGATTGCGGCGCACCCATGTCATATCGCGACCATGCACGTACCAACCATCACAGGCAGCTTCCAGTGCATTGTCGTCGAGGTGCAACCATGACACCGCATCAACAAACGGAACATGTTGTGGCGCTGCAGGTTGTGTACCGCCACGTTTTGTTGGCGGGCAAACGGTTTGACAATCGTCGCAACCATAAATGCGGTCGCCCAATGCTTCGCGATATCGCACATCAAAAATGCCTGGCTTTTGCAATAACCACGACAAACACCGGTTGCCGTCAATCACGCCCGGCTCGATGATCGCGCCTGTCGGACAAGCAGGTTGGCAACGCACGCATGTTCCGCAGCCATCTTCTAGTGGCACGGCAACGGGCAAATCTGCAGTCGTCACAATGCAACCAATGACCAGCATGCTTCCTTTGCCGGGCACCAAAATGTTCGCGTTACGACCAAACCAACCGAGCCCTGCGAGGTATGCGATCTCTCTGTCGACAATGGAGTTGTCATCGGCGAACACTGTTGCTCGATGTCCGTCAGTGCGTAATCGCGCAGCGACCTGTGTGAGAGACGTTTTGAGATGTCCGTAATGGTCGTCCCATGCGTAACGAGCAACACGTGCAGCAGGCCCATCAATGCCAGTGGTCTCTGGTTCAGCGAAGGCATACGAGCGCATTCCGACGATGACCGTGCGCGCATCCTCCACCAAGGTGGCTGGATGAGTCGACCTCTCGGGTCGTAGATACGTGAACTTCATTCCGTTCACCAGACCGCGTTCTTGGCGGTCGTGCAGTTGGTGCAGTGCCCGATGCATGACGCCTACGGGCGCAACCCCTAATACGTCCAGCCCTGCCTGCAGACCCACCTCATGCAATTGCGCCCAATACCCCGCCCCACTAGGGGCGTTGACTGCAACCAGCTTGGGGTTCTTGGGGACTTGGTTAGCCGACGGCACGGTGCCGAAGCGTAGGCACCAAACCGGCCTGAGCGAGCAAACGAATTTCTCGGAGCTCTTCCAGGTTGAGGATGACAGCACCTGACTCGGGCATATCGCACAGAACACTCATCATGCAGTCGCCACAGGCGTTGCTGTCTTTCATGATGCAGGTATCGCACGAGATCATGAGGACGGGCTGGTTGGCCGAAGATGATGACTGTGATTCTGTCGTGTGTTCCATGCCCACCACTTTCATCAAGGGGTGTGACAGGGTTGCGTTAGAGAATGACGGCGCCGTCGAAATCGATGGTCAATTTCTTGGCATGACCGTCTGTGGGCAGCGCTGCTGCCACCGTGTCGGCCATCGCTGCATCGCACATCAGGGCGACTGTGGGACCAGAGCCCGACAACCAACCACACCATGCGCCGGCGTCAAGCCCGGCCTGCAATGCTGCAGCACACGCGGGCGAAGCACCCAAGCGAATGTCTTGGTGAATGCGGTCTTTGGTGGCTTCACGCAGCAACGAAATATTGCCCGTCTGCAAAGCCGTGACGAACATGGCGGTGTGAGCAATGTTGAACACCGCATCGGTCAACGCAATATTCGGACCGATCTTTCCGCGCGATTCATTTGTTGATGTTGTGAAATCTGGGACCCACATCACGAAGACTGGTTGCAGGGCGATGGGCACGTTGACTACATATTCACCACTAGCGATGACGACTCCACCGTGCAGCGACGGCGCAACGTTGTCGGCATGACCTTCGAGTTCTGTACCAATGGCAAGAGCTTGTGATGTCGCACGATCCCACGTGCCACCTGCGCGTTGCTGCTCGGCGGCCACGATGCCGCCAACACGTGCAGCGCCGCTAAAGCCCATGCCTCGTCCCATCGGAATGGAGTTTTTGACCCACACGCGACCTGTTCCACCTGCGCGAATGAATGCAACCTGCGCAGGATGTGTGTCTTCGCAATCGTGAGCACCGTCAGATGCAACATCGGTGCCGACGACACCCACTTCGCAATGCAATGACAATGCGAGACCCATGACGTCAAAGCCAGGTCCAAGATTTGCCGAGGTGGCAGGAACACGAACGGTCATGGCTGTGTCTCCATTCGAGTTGCTTCACGATTCGTAATCGCAATCACTGATTCAAGAATTCCATTTGCTGCGCCCGAATCAATCGATGCACGCGCACGCTCAATGCCATCGGAAACATCACCGGCGATACCAGCGACATACAAAGCACACCCAGCATTGAATGTGACGATGTCTCGCACAGGGCCAGGCTTGCCCGCGAATGTGTCGCGAAGAATCGCGAGGTTGTCGGCAGGTTCTCCGCCACGAATGTCATCCAACGTCGACACTTCAATGCCGAAATCTTTCGCATTCACTTCAAACGTGTGCACATTTCCTTCATGCAGTTCGAACACTGTGTTGGGTCCGCTCACTGCAAGCTCATCAAGACCACCATGACCGTGGACAACCCACGCACTAGTAACGCCTCGTGTTGCAAGCGCGTCAGCCATCCGATCCATCATGTTGGGCATCGCAACACCCACCAACATGTTGGCAATAGGTGCAGGGTTTGCCATCGGCCCTAACAAGTTGAATGCGGTGGGCACACCAATCTCGCGGCGTGATGGCGCGGTGTACCGAAACGCAGGATGAAAACGTGCGGCAAGACAGAAACCAAAACCTGCTTCTTCAACACTTGCTTGCACACCTGCAGGGTCAAGCTCAATGGAAACACCAGCGGCTTCCAACAAGTCGGCTGCTCCGCACTTCGACGATGCAGCGCGGTTGCCGTGCTTGCACACGGGCGCGCCAGCACCTGCAACAACAAGGGCCGACATTGTGGAGACATTCACTGAATTGCTCTTGTCGCCACCGGTGCCCACGATGTCAATGGTGCGTGCAGCTAATGCAGGATCAAGATGAACGCGACTGCCAGCAGCACGTACAGCGCGCAACATTCCTTCAAGTTCTTCGGTGGTCTCACCTTTGGCGCGCAGTGCGACGATGAACGCCGTCATCTGCGATGGCGTGGCAACGCCGTTCAGAATTTCTGTGATGGCGGACTCTGCCAACTCGGCCCCAAGATCGCGACGTTCCAGAAGTTGCGCCAAAATCGCTGGCCATCCAACGAACGCCTGAGTGTGGGTCATGTCTTTAAGTATCCCTGCCCGCTGGCAGAAAAAAACGAATGATTAGGCAGTGCGTCGACGCTGACGAATAATGCGGCGGCGTTCCTTCTCGGTCATGCCGCCCCACACGCCGTCACGTTCACGCACGGCGAGCGCATGTTCGAGACACGACAAGCGCACCACGCACTCTGAGCAAATCGACTTTGCTTCGTCCGCGTTCTCTTCAGAATCAGGGAAAAACACCGCAGGGTCTAACCCATTACATGCGCCACGATTTCTCCAAGTGATCTCTGTGATTGACACCGCAACCCCCATTCGATGTCGGGGCCGAACCCCTTGGCGGCATCGTATGTGTCAGGCGTCACATGATTCAAATTTGCGACCTGGGGTCGCCAAACCCTTTATGGGAGAAGGTCAGAGAGCAGTTCGGAAATGGTGGCGTCACCAAGAACTGTGGAGTCGATGTAGTTCTTCTGGCTACACACAACCGAGACAGGACCGTTCTGGAATGCCATGATCTGGTCAGGCGTGAAGTTGAACGTGAGGTAATGCACTGCTGCTGTCACATCATCACGAGTGAGACCCGCTGCATGCTGAGCATCAATTTCGCCCTGCACGCTGGAACCATCAGACAACAACAGACTGATGCTGTTCTCGAGGCCCGCAAGCTTTGGCAACCATTCACGCACCTGATCGTCGGAGGTGAGCTCCAGGAACAACGTTGCGCACAACTGACCTGGCTCTGGAATCATCGGGTTGTATGCCTTGAGTTCTTCCAACACTGCTTCGTCAGTGAGCAATTTCTCAACGCGCACCATTTCCTGAATCTGCAAGCGCATGGTGTCACGGTTTTCAAACATGACGGTGAGAAGTTCGCCGATGCCGACACGACGACGACGCTTCACTTCAATCATTCGAGAACGGAACTCTTGACGCTCACGTTCGTACGCACGCTGGTCGGCGATGTCGTCCAGAGTCAACTTGCGAGTAGCTGTGGGGGTTGCAGCATTCATGGTTGCCTTCTTTGTGTTTGTTATTTGGTGGGTTCTTCTGGGATGCCGTAGGCACGCGCAACAACCTGCAACGGATGCTGTGCTGTTTTCCCGGTCTGTTCAACGATTGCGGTGTTCGCCAAGTGGCAGTCTCCGGCGACAACTTCGCTATCTGCAGCTGTGATCTTGTCTGCCAACTTCTTTGCAACAGGAACAGAGAACTCTTCGTTGCCGGCCTTGAAGCCCCACATGCCGTCAATGCCTGAGCACTGATCAATCAACTTGATCTTTGCGCCAGTGAGCTTCATGAGGTCACGACTACGCAAGCCGATGTTCTGTGCCTTGAGGTGACAAGGGATGTGATACGAAATCGTCTCCGCAATCTCGCCAGTGAAGTTGGTGTCGAGTTCCGTTCCCTCTGCCTTGTGCAAATTGATGAGGTACTCAGAAGAGTCGAACGTGTGCGCAGCAACAAGTTCTGCATCAGGTCCGCCGACGTAATCGACATAGTCCTTCTTCAAGATGTAACCGCATGTTGGCTGCGGAACAACGATGTCTTTGCCTTCGCGCACTGCATCGGCAAGAACTTTCACTTGCTTTGCAGCAACCTTTGTGAAGGTATCCATATCGCCGCTGTGCAGGTACGGCGCACCGCAACAACCAGCACCTTCCATTAATGAACACTCAACGCCATTGCGCTCATAGACCTTGACAAGGTCATGGCCAATGCCGGGCTGCTGATATTCCACGAGACATGTGGGGAACACCGCAACACTGCCCTGCTTCTTTGCAAGAACTGGCGCAACGCGCTTCTTGAACCATGTGCTGAAGCGCTGCTTTGCATAAGGCGGAAGAACGCGAACCGAAGAAACACCTGTTGTCTTTTCGACTGCCTTGCGAACGACGGAACCTGGCTTCGCGTTGATGACAAGGTTGGAAATTGTTGAGACTGTCGTGGCCAACTTGCCTGCTGCATCTGTATGACCCATGACTTGGGTTGTGATGCGCTTGCGAAGTGGCACTTGGTTGTTCTCGAGACGCATCGCATCATGACGCAACATGAGACGCGGGAAGTCGAGAGCCCATTCGTGCAATTCAGGAATGTATGGGCAGTTGACGTAACACAGCTTGCACTGGAAGCACTCGTCGGCAACTTGATCTTGCTGTTGTGGAGTCAGGCGCCCTGCGTCCTGATCTTCGTGCTGGTCGACGTAACTAAACAAAGTTGGGAATGAAGAACAGAACTTGAAGCACAAACGACAGCCATGGCAGAGGTCGTACACACGTGTGAGTTCCTCGCGAACATCGGCCTCATCGAGATATTTCGGATGCTTGGGGTCGTATGTAATCGTCATCGTTGCTGTCTTTCTTCGTCTATTCAAAACACCGCACAGAAACGGGTGGCTACATCTCTGCAGCCACCCGTTCGTTGCGAAAATGAAGTGCGCCGAAACGCACGTCAGATTTAAAGGGCGGCGAGGCCTTCGCTGAAACGACCTGCGTGGCTCTTCTCGGCGCGTGCAAGCGTCTCGAACCAGTCAGCGATTTCGTCGAATCCTTCTTCGCGAGCTGTCTTTGCGAAACCTGGGTACATCTGTGTGTACTCGTATGTCTCGCCAGCAATCGAAGCCTTGAAGTTTGCTTCTGTCTCGCCGATTGGCTCGCCCGATGCTGGGTCGCCTACTTCTGCGATGTACTCAAGGTGACCGTGTGCGTGACCGGTCTCGCCTTCAGCAACCGAACGGAAAAGCATTGCTGCGTCGGGGTAACCCTCAACGTCTGCCTTTTGTGCGAACCAGAGGTAACGACGGTTGGCTTGGCTTTCGCCAGCAAACGCCTCCAGCAGGTTTTCGTGGGTCTTGGTTCCCTTCAAGCTTGGCATGATCGGGTCCTTTCCTTGTTGTGGTGGGTTGTTATCAACGCTTCGCCGTGACTGAACACTCGGCACAGAGCCCGCGGTAGACGATGTGAGCATCGGCTACTGCAAACCCATCGAGGCCGCGCATTTCAGGCGCACGGTTGACGTAGACATCGTGGACAGCGCCGCAGTCGTCACAGACTGCGTGGTGATGATCGGAAACATTGGGATCAAAACGAGCCGAGCCGCTCCCCACATCAATCGATTGCAACTCACCCATTTCAGTGAGGTCATTCAGCGTTTGATACACCGTGCGCAATGAGATGCCCGGCATCTGCCTGGACGCCTCACTGAACAACGAATCGGCTGTGGGGTGCGTGCAATTGTCGTGCAACAAACGAAACAACAACTGACGCTGTGGCGTCACCTTGAGACCAGAAGCGCGAAACGCGACGGTGAGCTCTTCAGGTGAACGCATGCAATGAGCATAAACAGAGAAAGCTCTTATTTGCAACTATTGAAAATTAACAATTAATGCGAACAAGTGTACTTCTTTAGTAAGACACTCGGCTTAGAAAGACCGGAACCCGTCACCTAGGCTCAACGGCGATGTCAGTACAACCAGATTTCGATCGCCTTTCTTCCCTCCAACGACTCGAATCTGAAGAATTCGATGTCGTCGTCATCGGCGGTGGCATCACCGGCGCCGGTGTTGCATTAGATGCCATCTCTCGTGGCCTTCGCGTTGCACTCCTTGAACGCGATGACTTCGCGTCGGGTACTTCTTCAAAATCCTCGAAGTTGATTCACGGTGGTCTTCGCTACTTACAACAAGGTGACGTGCGCCTGGTGTACGAAGCACTGCGTGAGCGCAAGCGTTTGTGCCGCAACGCACCGCACCTTGTGCATGTACTTCCCTTCATGATCCCCATCCTCACGAAGGACGGCGTTGTCTCGAAGAAGATTGCACGCGCACTTGGATCTGCAATGTGGATGTACGACCTCACCGGCGGATGGCGCATTGGCCGCATTCATCGTCGACTCTCTGCAAAGAAGGCATTTGCCCACTTGCCAACAATGGAACATCGCAAGCTTGCATCCGCATACCTCTATTACGACGCAGAAGCTGATGATGCACGCTTGTGCCTCACCGTGTTGCGCACCGCAGCAGACAAAGGCGCCGCCATCGCCAACCGTTGCACAGTCGAAGGCATTGATTCTGCACACCGCACCTCACATACGGTGCGCGTGACGGACAATCTCACGGGTTCTTCATTCACAGTGCGTGCAAAGTCCGTCATCAGCGCAACCGGCGTATGGGCCGACGATGTTCGTGCACTGGATGAGAAGACTCACCCTGACACCATTCGCCCAGCAAAGGGCGTGCACCTCACCGTGCCATGGGACAAAGTTCGTAACGACATTGCAGTGGTGATTCCTGTACCTAAAGATCGTCGCAGCTTGTTTGTTGTGCCCTGGATCTCTAATGGTGACGGCACATACCAATACACCTACATCGGTACCACCGACACGGACTACAAGGGTCCCGTCAATGACCCACAGTGCACCAAGGACGACATTGAATATGTTCTCGCTGCACTCAATGCAAGCGTCACCACTGGCGTCACCGTTGACGATGTCACTGCAGTGTGGAGCGGTTTGCGCCCACTGGTGAAGATGGATGACTCCGCTGCAAAGGCCGGACGCACTGCTGACCTCAGCCGTCGTCACAAAGTCTTTGCAAGCGAGAACGGCATCATCACTGTCACCGGCGGCAAGCTCACCACTTATCGCGAGATGGCCGAAGACGCAGTCGACGAAGCATGTTCATTGCTCGGCGTGAAGAAGCACTCCAAGACAAAGGCTTTGCAGTTACGTGGTGCAGCAGGAAAGCGTTCTTCGTCCACACAATTTGACCGTCACCTTGATGGTCGTTTCGGATCTGACGCCGCAGCTATCAAGGCACTGATTGCCGGCGATGCAACCTTGGGCGAGGCACTCATTCCAGGTCTTCCCTATTTCAAAGCAGAAGCTGTGTACGCAGTGACGAACGAGATGGCAACAACCCTCGACGACATCATGACTCGTCGTACTCGTGCACGTTTGCTTGATCGCAAAGCGTGTGCCCGTGCAGCCGGCGATGTTGCAGACCTCATCGCACCACTTCTCAAGTGGGACACCGCCACACGCGACCGCAACGTTGCTCACTTCATGGACGAATGCGCCCGCGAAGATGCAGCAGGTCTTGTCACCGAAGCTGAATTCATCGCATCATCAACTCCAGGAACGGAACACCAGTGAGCCTTCACACTTTCAACACCGCAATTACAGATCCCATCGAATTCGGTGGAGACCCAGCTGTTGCAACGTCACGTCTCACTGGTCCGGCAACTGTGATCACCGCAGAGAACGCCAAAGACATCGCAGCAATCTGCGAGACCATTGATGATGCTGCCGACCGCGCGAACCATGGTCGCGACTGGTGGCCGTTGTCATTGTCATGGTCACTGCAAAACCAAGTCCCGCGTATTCCTGGTCTTGTATGCAAGCCACGCAGCACCGAAGAAGTCTCAAAGCTTCTCGCCTACTGCAACACACATGGCATTGCAGTCACCGCATCAGGCGGACGCAGCGGTGTGTGTGGTGCAGCGATTCCATTGCGCGAAGGCGTTTCGCTCGACATGACCAACATGCAAAGTGTTGAGTCGGTGGACGAAGTCTCCGGCATCATCGAAGTGCTCGCAGGAACATTCGGACCTGACATGGAAGATGCTGCTCGTACACACGGCCTCACTGTCGGTCACTTCCCTCAGTCATTCGCACTTGCAACTGTTGGCGGATGGGTCGCATGCCGCGGCGCAGGTCAGTACTCCACGCGTTACGGAAAAATTGAAGACATGGTGCACGCACTCGAAGCAGTGCTTGCCGACGGAACAATCATTCGCACAGGCGGCGCACCTGCAGGTGCAGTCGGACCAGATCTCTCGCAACTTCTGCTTGGTAGCGAGGGAACACTTGCAGTCATCACGCGGGTGTGGCTTCGCGCTCACCCACTTCCTGAAGTAGAGCGTCGTGGCGCATACGTGTTCGACACACTGTCCGATGGCTTTGAAGCCTGTCGTCGCATTATTCGCAATGGCGCAACACCTGCCGTGCTTCGTTTGTACGACGGCGCAGAGAGCAAGCGTTCACACGGCGGAAACGGCACGAACGCAACCTTGTTGGTTCTCGATGAAGGAACCGAACAACTCATCGACGCAACGATGGCCATCGTGCATGACGTGTGCATGTCCATGGGTGCAACAGTCGGTGACGTCGCTCTTGTTGAAGCGTGGACACACCACCGCAACGACACCAGCGGACTGCAGGCACTCACCCGCAAGGGATATGTCGTGGACACGATGGAGATCGCCGCTAATTGGGCAGACCTCGACAATGTCGTGGAAGCAGTAGAAACCGCAATGCTGGCTGTGCCTGGTGCACGTTCTGCAACATGCCACCTCTCGCACAGTTACATCGAAGGCGCATGCATCTACTTCACATTTGCGGCCAACCCTTCGGCTGAAGAATTCGAATCCACCTACCTTGCTTTGTGGGATGCAGGTCAACGTTCTGCTCTTGCAGCAGGCGCCAACCTCTCGCACCACCACGGCATCGGTTACAGCCGTTCTCAGTACATGGAGCAAGCACTCGGCACCGGCATGCAAGTTCTTCGCAGCGTGAAGAACGCACTTGACCCGAAGGGCATTCTCAACCCAGGCAAACTGGGACTATGAGAACTCTCGTCATCGACGTCGGCACCAGCGGTCTGCGTGCCGCGATCATCCTCGATGACGGCACAGTCACCGACCTTCATTACGAAGAGTTCGCACCATCTTCACCAGCCAATGGAATGGTGGAGTTCGATGCCGTTGCGATGTATGCAGCGGTCAAGCGTGTTGCCACTGCTGCAATAGGTACTGGCGGTGCTGATGCAATTGGTATTACCAACCAACGCGCTTCCACCATCGTGTGGCGTGCAGGCACCGGACAACCAGTTGCACCTGCCATCGGATGGCAAGACTTGCGCACCATTGGTGAATGCATCATGGCGCGCATCGAACATGGCTTTCAGATTGCACCCAACCAATCAGTTACAAAAGCTGCATGGATTCTGAACAACGTCGTCACTGATACTGCAGTACGCGAGAGTGATGACCTTCGCATTGGCACCATCGAAACGTGGTTGGTCTGGAACCTCACACGCGGCGCATCCTTTGTCACCGATCACACCAATGCCGCTGTCACCGGAATGACCAACGCATCAGGTACCGAATGGAACTCAAAAGTTCTCGACGTATTCAAGATTGATGTTCTCCATCTTCCGCGCATCGTTGACAGCGCTGGCTACGTGGGTGATGCCGTCGACCTTCCTGGTGCACCGCGCATTATGGCGATGGCGGGCGACCAGCAGGCATCACTTGTCGGTCAAGGATGCATCGAGCCAGGCATGGCCAAGATCACCTTTGGCACTGGGGGCATGCTCGACATGTTCACGGGATACGAGGCACCAACGGCCGCACGTCGCAGCGATGGTGGCACCTTCCCGATCGTCGCGTTCAGCCAGAACGGAAAGATCGCATATGGCACAGAAGCCATCATGCTGTCCGCTGGCACCAATATCGAATGGCTGCGTGACGACATGGGGCTCATTGAGAGCCCCGCTGATTCCCACACGATTGCCTCCTCGGTTCCCACAACCGAGGGTGTTGTGTACGTCCCCGCTCTTCTTGGTCTCGGCACACCACATTGGGACTACGGCGCTCGTGGTGCTCTCTTTGGAATCACCCGCGGCACCACCCGTGCCCACATGGTGCGAGCCGTCCTCGAAGGAGTCGCTCATCGTGGCGCCGATCTCGTTGATGCCGCCGAGGCCGACTCAGGGCTCTCCATCCCTGAAATTCGTGTCGATGGCGGCATGAGCCGCAACCCAACCTTCGTCCAAGCCTTGGCCGATGCCACGGGTCGCCCCGTCCGCGTGTCCGCTATTACTGAAGCCACCACTGTGGGAGCAGGTTTCCTTGCCGGTACTGCCGCTGGACAATGGTCACATCTCGGTGAGGCCACTAGCACCCTCACTTGGGCTGCCACCGTTGCCCCATTAGGTGACCCTGGGGTTGGGCGACAACAATGGGCAGAGGCAATTTCCAGGTCCCGTTCCTGGATACCCGACCTCTCGGCACTGGACTTCTAGTGTTGGGGGGCGACATTTCGCCAACACGACAAAGGATGACCCGAGTGGTAAATCACCAAGTTGACCTCCCCGAAGTAGCAACGACATCACGTCGTCGACTTCTCACATCACTTCTTGCTGGTGGCGCCGCTGCTGTGGCTGCTCCACTGTTCGCAGGTCGTGCATCTGCCGAAGGCGAATTGCTTCGTGACCCGAAGGACTTCCCGTCATTGAACGAGGCGCTCAAGCGTGAGCGTCAGATGGCTGCAACTTATGCCTCGGCTGCTGCGAAGGCCTCGGGCGACGAAAAGGTTGCGCTCACACTTCTCCTCGACCACCACAATGCTTATGTTGATGCCATCAAGGGCTACCTCGGCAGCAACGCCATTGCAGGAACCGAAGCACCTCTTGCGTCACCTGCCGGATCTTTCAACCAAATTGCATCGCCATTGGCTTCACTTGAAGACCAGACAGCAACGATGCATACCGACCGTTTGACTGGCCTCGCCGGACATGATGCCGCAACACTGATTGCGTCCATCATCACTATCGAAGCACGTCATGCCGCAGCACTCACCCTCCTTGGCGGTGCAAGCCCGCTTGCCGCCGCAGGCGCCTGATTCGAAGGAATATCGCAATGACTACTGAAAACTCTTCACACATCAGCCGTCGCAACATGCTTCGCACCAGTGGCGCATTGGTCGCAGGTGGCGCAGTGCTCGCAGCATGTGGCACAACCAGTACCCATGGTGTTCCCCGTATTGGTGCAACACCCACAATTCCAAAACTGGAAGACGCGGTCGTTTCCGACGCTGCTCTGCTTCGCACAGCAATGTCTGTAGAGAAGATGGTTGCCAACATTCTGAGCGACTCACGTGTTGCTGGCATCGCCGACAAAGTGGCTGCACCCATCGTTGCTGGCTATGTCGCTGCACATACAGCGCACCTTGCATCGCTCTCCACGCTGGTCACAGCAAATGGCGGACAGCCATACAACGAACCAAACGAGCAGCTCATGGTCGCTTACGGAAACACTGTTCTCACATTGATGAGCGACGGCAAGAAGGCCACCGATGTGTTGCCACTGACCTTTGCTCTCGAGTCTCTTGTTGCAGCGACATACCAGTACTTCGTATCACTCACGACAAATGGTGCATTGCGTACAGAGATGATGCGCTTGGGTGCAACTTCTTCACGTCGTGCAGCTGTTGCTGCACAGTTGATCAGTAGCGGCTTCAAAGCATTCAACGTGCAATACGAATCCGACGGTGTCACCCAGCTGGCTGATTCTGTTGCAACGTTCCCGAATGCATTCGGTGCATTGAACGCTGTGCAGGTCACCCTCGGACCAGACGTCAAGGATGCGCCTCGAGCAAATGTCCTCATGGACACCCCAAGCCTTAACAGCATCATTTACTGATCTGTACCGCTCCTTCGGTAGCAATTTTCCTTATCTTTCTATTGCCTCGTCCGTACACTCGTTACCGACGGTGAGTCATCCGGGTGACCGCGGCGTAGCAATACGCTGAGGAAAGTCGGGGCTTCACAGGGCAGAGTGCTGGCGAGAGCCAGGTTGGGGAAACCTGACGGACAGTGCAACAGAGAGCAAACCGCCGATGGATGCGAAAGTGTCACAGGTAAGGGTGAAACGGTGCGGTAAGAGCGCACCAGCATGCGAAGTGATTCGTGTGGCTTGGTAAACCCCATTCGAAGCAAGACCAAGCAGATGGAGGGTGCCCGCCCGCCGCAAGGCAATCCATCGGGTAGGTCGCATAGAGGGATGGTCACCACTCGTTCGCGAGTACAGAACCCCGCTTATAGGGTGGCTCACCGTCACCCCCCACCCTTCTTACAGAAGGTGTGCGGTCTCGTTCATGCCGGTCAGTGATGGCCCTCGTGGGCCTGCTGCAATGCGACAAATGGATGCGCGGTCCAGATGACAGCGCCACGTGACTTCAGGTCCGACGCCCAATGCCCAGGTAATCGCGCTCTTGATCGGCGACACATGACTAACCACCACAATGTCGCGATCTTTGGCTTCTGCGAGCAGCTCTTCTAAAGCTGGGCGAACACGAGTATCGAGCTCTACTAACGACTCACCATTGGGTGGACGAAAGTGTGGATCGTTTCTCCACTGCGACCACTTCGATTGATCAACATCGCGAAGAGCAACGCCATCCCAATCGCCGTAATCCAACTCGATGAAACGATCATCAATTTCAACTTGCTCAGAGATGGCCGCGGCGGTCTGTTGCGCGCGCTGCAATGGGCTAGAGATCACTCTCGCATTCGGATACTGCGATCGAATATGAACGCCGCAACGCATCGCCTGCGCTGTTCCTTCATGGTCGAGCGGCAGGTCGATTCGTCCTTGCAGTAACGCTTGGGCATTGGCGGTTGTTTGTCCATGACGAAGAAGAATCAGCACTTCCCTATCTCCCCATTCACTGCGCCTACCAAACGACCGGTGCGAAGGAAACGTTCACGCGCAGCAGGCGAAGACAAGTTGTTCACTTTCCATCCCCACACCAACATGCATGCACCGGCGACTTCCAAGATCAGATTCAGTCCCATGCGGTCAAAACTGGGCAACGACTTGTTGTCGAACGAGAGACCAGTGAGTGGCCACCAGAAATTCTTTGTGTTGTTGAATGCACCGTCAAATACCAAGTGCAAGAACATGCCAATGGGTAACGCAAGCCAACGACGGCGACGCACAGAACCGCGGCGCGCCACAGCCATCACCGCAATGAGAGCTGCAATAGGCGCAATCACCGAATGCATCGCCCATGTACCCCCAGAGAAAACGTCAATGACATCTGGAATCACTGCACCAAGTGCAAGGACTCGGTAGTCAAATTGGTCGTCACGAAAGACAAACCACACCGCAATGAAAGATGTACCGAGGAACCACAGAAGCATTGCAGTAAGGCTAGGCAGTCTTAGCCCGCGCGCACGGATGCAGGCAGACCCTTGGCGCAGTTGTACACATACGTGCGCAGCGGATCAACACCCACCACTGGCGTTGCAGGATTCGTGTCGGTGGGTGCAATGGTGGTGCCAGGGTCAACAACACGCACGACTGGCCCCTTAAACACGGTGGTCGTTGGTGCCGTATTCGGTATTCCTGGAATCGTGGACGACGTTGTGGTCACTGGCGTAGGGATCGTGCTGGAAGTTGTGTTCGGAACCACCGTGGTGACCGTGCCCGTTGCAGTGCGTGGCAACTTGCCTGACACCAACTGAGCAATGCAATCAACACCTGGCAGATACAAACGCATCGGATTGCGAGTGGGAGCCGGTGGTGCATCCCAGTCAACGTTCGGAAGACCTGCATGTGCGGCATCCATGAATGCTTTCCAAATCTTGACGGGATACGTATTGCCCGTCACTTTGGAAACTCCGTCTGCGCTGAACTCTGGGATATTCACCATCGGCGTGTAGCCCTTCGGGTCACCCACCCACACCGCTGTCGTTAATTGCTTGGTGAACCCCACAAACCACGCGTTTGTGTTTTCATCCTGCGTACCGGTCTTACCTGCCGATGGACGCTTGTTGTTCAATGGCGAGCGGCGTGCAGTACCGAGCGTGAGTGTCTTCTTCAGAATGTCCACTTCTGCATCGGCGACTTCTTTAGAAATCACTTGCTGAGGCGCAGCTTGATGTTGGTACAACACACCACTGGGACCTTCAACCTTCTCGATGAAATACGGCTCATGATGAATTCCGCCATTGGCGATTGTCTGCGCACCCGATGCCATATCAAGTGGACTGAATTCATTAGCACCAGTGGAGAAACTGGCATAGGGCTGAATCTTGTAATTGTCGCGTGTCAGATAACTCGAAGATGCGAGGCGATACACCTCGTTTACCAATCGATTCAGACCGACAATCTGAGCCAAGCGCGCATACGCGCAGTTAATGGAGAGATATGTCTGCTCTTCTAACGGCGCGACCGGATGACTCACACCCTTCGTGATCTTGAACGGCTCTTCAGGAAGTCCGGGGTTGGGCAATGTGCACGGCAACGTGCCATCAATGAGGTCACTTGCTTGTACACCCGCTTCTAAGGCAGCAGTGAGAACAAACATCTTGATGCTGGACCCAGTTTGACGACGACGCAATGCAAGATTGACTTCCGTGCGACCAGGAACAAAACCAGGCCCACCGACAATCGCACGTAATGCACCTGTTGCAGTATCCACCGACACCATGGAGGACTGAATGCCAGTCTTATTTGCAGGCAGATTCTTCTTAGCCGCAGATTCTGCTTTTGCTTGCGCCTTTGCATCAAGTGTTGTGGTGACAGTAATACCACCGCGATACAACATGTTGAAACGCTCTTGATACGTGGCGCCAAGAATTGTTGACTTGTTCAATAGATAGTCACGCACCATCTCAGTGAAGTACGTACGGTTCGTGCCTTGTTGTGGCACTTCACGTTTTGTCTCTGGCACCTGGAATCCAGTATCGGCTTGCAACGCAACACCATCTGCCTTTGTCACCATGCCCACTTGAATGAGACGGTCAATCACCTGATTGAAACGGCGCTTCGAAGCAACAGGACGATTGATGGGGTCATATGACGATGGTGCTTGCACCAAGCCCACCAAGAATGCAGCTTCCGCAACTGATAGTTCTGAGACCTTCTTGCCGAAATACACCTCAGCAGCAGCCTGAATGCCGTAAGCGTTATTACCAAAGAAAACTGTGTTGAGATAACGCTCAACAATGAGTTTCTTCGGCGTGGTCTTTTCCAACATCACCGCATAACGAGCCTGCAAGATCTTGTAACGGCCATCTCGAGGAAGACCTGCGAGGTATTCGTTCTTCACGACCTGCTGAGTAATCGTGGAAGCACCTTGACGGCCGCTGGAATATTGGAAGTTCGACAGAGTTGCGCGTACCAAGGCACGCAAGTTCACTCCCTTGTGCTTCTCAAACCCGCTGTCCTCTACTGCCAACAACGCAGCCACCACATGCGTGGGAACCTCATCAATAGAGATGGGTTGGCTGTTCTCAAATTCAAAGACACCCACTTGCTGGCCAGAAGAGTCCACCATCTTGGTGCGATTCGACAATCCGCTGAACCCCGGCAGTTTCACTGGTGTCTGCTTGTGTGCGTTCGCCATGCGCCATATCTGAGGTGCCGCACCGACGATTCCGGCCGTCATCAGCAATGAGCCCGCAAGCAGGGTGATACCAAGACGCAACGCCCAGTTGGCACGTTTCTGGCGGTTGAGGTCATTCACAGCGATTTCCACCGTAACCGCCGACGCCACAACCCCTGCGTCACCCTCATTTCGTCAGCCCGATTGGTACCGTTGCTCTATGTCGCAATTCCCACAACGTCCATTCCGTTTCGGTGTCCAGGTCAGCAAAGAAGCAACCGCAAAGGGATGGGCTGAATTAGCTCGCCGTGCAGAGGGCGCCGGTTACGACGTTCTCACCATGCCAGACCACTTCACAGATCAATTGGCACCGATGCCTGCGCTCATGGCAGCTGCAGCAGCAACCACCACATTGCGTGTCGGCGCATTGGTGTTTGACAACGACTACAAGCACCCGCTCATCATGGCGAAGGAACTTGCAACGCTCGACGTTCTTTCCGATGGCCGTACCGAAATCGGCATGGGCGCTGGCTGGATGGTCAGCGACTACGAACAAGCCGGCATCCCCTATGACTCTCCGAAGGTGCGCATTGACCGCTTCATCGAAGGCATGGCCATCATCAAGGGCGTAATGGCCGACGGACCGTTCTCGTTCAAAGGTGACCACTACACCATCACTAACTATGAAGGTCACCCAAAGCCCGTGCAGAAGTCAATGCCTCCGATCCTCATCGGTGGCGGCGGCAAGCGCGTTCTGTCTTATGCAGCGCGTGAAGCAGACATCATCGGCATTAACGGCACGATGACCGCTGGCGTTGTCGGCCCCGAGGCGCTCGCCACAATGACCGCAGAGTCAGTGGATGAGAAGGTTGCCATCGTCGCAGCCGCCGGTGCACACCGCCTGAACGACATCGAAATGAACATTCGCACGTTCTTCGTCAAGGTCACGGATGACCGCGCAAAGACCGTCGAAGGCATCTCTTCGATGTTCGGCGTTTCCAAGGAAATGATCGACGCATCTCCATTCGCACTCATCGGTTCCGTTGAAGAATGCATCCAGCAATTGGTGGAGCGTCGTGACCGCTGGGGCTTTAGCTACACCATCGTGGGTGCAGAGAACATCGACGAGTGCGCGCCAATCGTTGCTGCACTTCGCGGTAAGTAACTAGAACAAGCCAACGACACGGCCATCAGGGCCAATGTCGATACTGAGTGCTGCTGGGTTCGCACCCAATCCAGGCATAGTGCGCATATCGCCACATATCGGATACACAAAGCCGGCACCCACTGAAGCACGCACTTCACGCACCGTGAGGGTGTGCCCTGTCGGCGCACCTTTCAAGGAAGCATCACCACTGATACTGAGGTGCGTCTTTGCAACACAGATGGGCAATACCCCGAAACCGTTGGCTTCATACATTGCCAGCTGGCGATTTGCCTCTGCGCTGTATTCCACTTTTGCCGCACCATAAATAGTGGTGGCGATCTTTTCGATCTTTTCTTTCAACGAAGCATCGTCGGGATACAACAATGCAAAGTTGCTGGGCTCTTCACACGCTGCCATCACCGCGTTTGCAAGATCAACTGCCCCCGCACCACCATCAGAAAAATGTGTGCACACAGCAACACGAGCACCCACTGATTCTGCAACCTCTTGAATAACTGCATGTTCCGACGCGAAGTCATTGGGAAATGCGTTGATGGCAACCACAGGTGAAACGCCGTGTGCCTTGACGTTTTCAATTTGCTTCACCAGGTTGGCAACACCGGCACGAACATCGTCGGGATTTTCCTTCAGCATGTCTGGTGGCAGTGGCTTGCCCGCTACCACTTTGTATCGACCAGAGTGTGCCTTCAATGCGCGCACTGTTGCCACTAATACAGCCGCATCGGGCGCCATACCTGAGACACGACATTTGATATTGAAGAAACGTTCGGCCCCCATATCGGCACCGAAGCCCGCTTCAGTAATCAAGTAGTCACACAGATGGATGCCCAACTTGTCGGCAATCACCGAAGAGTTTCCAGTGGCGATATTGCCGAATGGTCCGGCGTGAATAATTGCTGGCGTGTTCTCCAACGTCTGCATGAGGTTTGGCTTCACCGCATCACGCAAAATGACTGCCATGGCGCCAGCACAACTGATCTGTTCTGCAGTAACAGCGATGTTGTCTTCGGTATAACCAACAACAATGCGGCCCAAACGTGCTCGCAGATCATTGGCATCATTTGCTAACGCGAGGATCGCCATCACTTCGGAAGCTGCAGTGATGTCAAAGCCCGATTGACGCACAACACCGTCTTCTGCGCCACCCATGCCAATCACCATGTTGCGCAATGAACGGTCATTCACATCCAGCACGCGTCGCCAGGTGATTTTGTTTAGCGAGAGTCCCAGTGCATTGCCCTGATGCAGATGGTTGTCCACCATTGCAGCCAACAAGTTGTGCGCTGCAGTCACGGCATGGAAATCACCGGTGAGGTGAAGATTCAAATTCTCCATGGGAACAACTTGGCTATATCCACCGCCAGCAGCGCCGCCCTTGATGCCAAATGTTGGCCCCATCGAAGGTTGACGCAATGCCAGAAGTCCACGCTTCCCCACGTGTTTCATTGCTTGCGCAAGACCGACAGAGGTCGTGGTCTTTCCCTCCCCTAATGGCGTAGGAGTAATCGCAGTGACCACCACGTATTTGCCCTTCGGGCGCGAGGTGATGTCGCCAACTGCGTCGAGGTCGATCTTTGCCACGTTGCGGCCGTACATCTCAAGATGTTCTGGAGAAAGTCCTATCTGCCCAGCGATGTCTACTAGCGGTGAAAGTGTTGCCGCTTGTGCAATGTCGAGGTCCGGAGGAAAAGCCACGCTTTAGTTTCACGCACAACCCCGTGTTTGACCAAGACGAACCACATCGTGGTCCATCGTTAGTGTGGAGCATCGCCAGGAGGTTTTATGGGTCTATTTCGCACATTGCGCTCTGTTGCCAGTTTTGCGCGCCCCACTCTGTCTGCCCGTAAGCGCCGATTTGACCGCGCTGCCAACATTGATGACCTCCGCCTCATCGCCAAGCGACGCTTGCCCGGTGGCATCTTTGACTACATCGATGGTGGTGCCGAGGATGAGACAAGCCTGTACAACAACCGTGCTGCCTATCAGCGATACGAATTCGTGCCACGTATTCTTCGTGATGTCTCTGGCATCGACACCAGCACAACCTTCCTTGGCCGGTCACTAGCCACACCAATCATTTTTTCGCCCACTGGCTTTACACGTATTGCGCACTCCGATGGCGAACTTGCCGTAGCTCGCGTCGCAGCGAATCATCAACTTCCTTATTGCTTGTCCACTCTCTCAACGCGCTCCATCGAGGAAGTTGCCTCGGTGAACAATGGACCAAAGTGGTTCCAGGTGTACGTATGGCGCGACCGCGCACTCGTGCATGACATGTTGCAGCGCGCTGAAGCTCACGGATACGAAGCCATCATGCTGACAGTTGATACAGCAGTTCTGGGACGACGCGAGCGTGATGTACGCCGCGGTTTCACGCTTCCACCGAAATTGGGGCCTGGAACAATCGTCGATGGCATTACTCACCCTGCGTGGACATGGGATTTTGTTCGCCATGATCCCATTACGTTCGCCAACATCAGCGGTGCAGCAGGACGCGAAACTGGCACGGCTGTCACCTTGTCTGATTTCATCTCAGAACAGTTCGACCCTGCTCTGTCGTGGGATGACATTGCGTGGTTCCGTGAACGATGGAAGGGCCAGATCATTTTGAAGGGAGTGCAGTCTGTTGAAGATGCGGTTCTTGCTCAACAACACGGCATCGATGCGATTGCGCTTTCCAACCACGGTGGACGTCAACTGGATGGAGCACCTGCACCTCTCGATCTCATCGCGCCTGTCGCGCAAGCAACCAATGGCACCCTGCCACTTATTTGTGACGGCGGTATTCGTCGTGGTGGCGACATTCTGAAAGCCATCGCTCTTGGCGCCTCAGCATGCACGATGGGACGCTCGTATCTCTACGGACTCGGCGCTGCTGGTGAAACAGGTGTCGAGAAGGCATACAACATGCTGGAGTCAGAACTTCGTCGATCCATGGCGCTCACTGGCATTCGTTCCATCGCCGAAGTCAATTCTTCCCTTGTGAGTCGGGTCAACGCCCAATGAATTTCTCATACGTCAGCGACGAACGTCGCCCGGTGGAGGTTCTCGTCTTCTCGATGGATCCGACCGTGGTAGATGAATTCATCCAAATCGACCATGAAGTATGGACAATGGGAGAGGCCACGATGCCGGGCCTCAACAGAATTCCTTTTCTTTCAAAAGAGGTGTGGCTCGACGATTCAAAACCAGGTGAAGTCACTCTCATTTTCGTCTGGGATACACAAGAGGAATGGAATGTCGTGGGAGATTCCACATTCCAGCAAGAACTTCAACACCGCTTTGACACTCGCTTCCCACATCCAGTCACACTTGTACGCGCACTTCATGAAGAGTCCAACACGGGCATACATCGCGTCACACGCTTCGAACGAATTGACTGACTCCTCACTAACCTCTCGTCATGGCTGATCTCCGATTCCCCACGTCTCCCGCAGGCCCGATAGCCACCAATACGTTGCGGACAGTCGGACAATTTGAAGAAGTGGGTCCACTCGCACTTGGGTGCTGGCGACTGACGGGCGATGACAACGAGAACATCGCAGTCGTCACTACTGCCGTTGACCTCGGCATGAACCTTGTCGACAACGCCGACGTCTATGGACTTGATTGGGGCGGCACACACTTCGGAGCATGTGAAGAGGCACTCGGACGTGTTCTCTCTGCAGTTCCCGGATTGCGAGACCGAATCGTCCTTGCAACCAAGGGTGGGATCATCCCAGGCGTTCCTTATGACTCCAGTGGTGAATACCTCATCGCAGCATGCGAGGCATCGATGCGACGCATGCAGGTGGATGTGATTGACCTCTATCAAATTCATCGACCCGACATGTTCACGCATCCTGAGGAAATTGCGCGCGCTTTCACGTCACTTCGCGCACGAGGACTCGTTCGTGAATTTGGAGTTTCGAACTACACCGTGCCTCAAACTCTGGCCCTTAACGGCTTCCTAGATACCGGCCTTGCGTCAACACAACCGCAATTCTCGGCCGTGCATCTTGACCCCATGCGTGACGGCACCCTGGACTTATGCATGGAAGCTGGGATCACACCGATGGCCTGGAGCCCACTTGCCGGTGGACGAATCGCGACAGGCGAAAACATCGCACCCGAATTACTCGCCGTCCTTGATGAGTTAGCGACACGCGAAAATGTCACTCATTCCGCAATCGCAACAGCATTCGTTCTCGCCCACCCATCGCAACCGATTGCGATTCTGGGCACCACCCAACCAGAACGCTTGTTCGAACTCGCGAAGGCAACATCCGTAAACCTCACGCGCACCGATGCGTACCGCATCGTGCAAGCCAGCGAAGGTGTGCCACTTCCGTGACATCACCACACCAGCCCATTGAGATTTCTTGGTTCGGAGCATTGTGCGACGACGACTATGAACAACTGGGCGTGCCAAACAGCGAACTATTGAGCAGTTGGCAACATTGTGCAGATATCGCAACAACTGTCGACCGCCTTGGATTCGACAACATCCTTCTTCCTTCGGGATATGAATTGGGCATTGACACCATCTCGTTTGCGTCGTCTATCGCGCCGCGAATCGAGAAGATGAAGTTGTTGACCGCAGTGCGCGTTGGTGAGAACTGGGTACCGCAGCTGGCACGACAACTAGCAACTCTCAACCAAGTACTGAACGGCCGACTTGTCATCAACATCATCTCGTCTGAGATGCCTGGCGAATCACTTGATGGCCCTTCCCGATATCGGCGCACGACGGAGACGATGCGTGCACTTCGAGCACTGCTGAATGGCGACCGCCTTGATCTCGATGGCGAGTTCGTCTCACTGCATCTCGATGCACCCCGAATATGCAAAGCGATGGCACCGAGTCCTGCGTTTTATTTCGGAGGACTCAGTGATGAGGCTCGTGAAACCGCGGCAATGGATGCTGACGTATATCTCATGTGGCCAGATACCGAAGAGGAACTTTCTCGCATTATCGATGACATGAAAGCAAGGGCTTCTCGTCATAACCGGACCCTAAAGTTCGGCTATCGCGTGCATGTTGTTGTGCGTGAGACCGAGGAAGAAGCGCGCCAAGCAGCAGCGCATCTCATTTCTGCTGTCGACGCCGCAACCGGCGATGCCATTCGTTCCCGATCGCTCGATAGCACGAGCGTCGGTGTGAAACGTCAGGCCGAATTACGTGACGCATCATCAGATGATGGATTCATTGAGCCATTCCTTTGGACCGGCATTGGCAAAGCACGTTCTGGTTGCGGTGCCGCAATTGTCGGCACGCCACAACAAGTGATCGAGAAGATTCGTCGCTATCAAGCACTTGGTATTGAGGCCTTCATTTTCTCTGGCTATCCACACATCGCGGAGGCGGAGAAATTTGCCGAGTTAGTGCTGCCCCACCTCACCCACGGTCCTCTCGTCTTCTAATTCACACTGCAGGAAGCTAGAAAATCTTTCCCAACATGAATGAGATGAATGAACTCCACTGATCACCGTTGATGGGGTTCGAGGTGATGTCGTTCAGAACAAAACCCAAAGAATACGCCTGTACAAAAGTTGCAATCACCGCTGCATCAAGATCTTTATTGATCCAGCCGCGTTCTTGCATCTCACGAGCAATGTCAGTCAATACATCAGTGACACGTTGTTGTTCAATTGCTAAGCCTTCGGCAAATTTCTTTGAATGGCGCGCCATGCCAAGAATTGTCGCACGGTCGGCACGAGCAGCATCACGACCTGGCACTACCGCAGCTCGAACAATCATGGAAAATTTTTCTTCAAGATCTTCTCGAGATGTAGCTGCCTTCAAGAGTCCCACCAGCGCAACAATGTCCGTATCCACATATCGCGAGAACCGTGCAACTTGCGCATGCTCAATCACATCTGAGAAGTCATGAAAGTGGTGGTACAAAGATCCTTTCGAGATCTTTGAAGTCTCCAACAGAACATCCACCGTAAAACCTTGAGGCCCAAACTCATCTATGAGGTTGATTGCCGTCTCAATGAGAAGACCTTTCGTGGGGTGCACTGTTGTCACATATGCATTCTTTCACGCTCGCTATCGCAATCCTTTAGTGACACAATGAGTGGTATGCATTCTGAGCGTCACGCTGTCCACCGAATCGGCCTCCTCCGGGCAATGGTGCTCGGCGCCAACGATGGAATTATCTCCACTGCTTGCCTCATCTTGGGCGTTGCCGCTTCCGACGCTTCCCGCTCAGTCATTCTTACTGCTGGTATGGCTGGCCTTGTCGCCGGTGCAGTCTCCATGGCACTGGGTGAATACGTATCTGTGAGTTCACAACGGGACTCAGAGAACTCTGACATAGCAAAGGAAAAGTGGGAACTCGAGACCATGCCAGAGCATGAACTTGACGAACTCACCGAAATCTACGCAGCCAAGGGACTTCCCCAAGTACTGGCCCGCGAGGTCGCCGAAGCACTCACTCAACACGATGCGCTGGCTATTCACCTTGCAGAAGAACTTGGCATCACTGAGCACAACCAGGCAAAGCCCATGCAAGCTGCCCTCGGGTCAGCTGGCTCGTTCTCTATTGGTGCAGCCATTCCCATGATCGTGGCCGCTATTGCCACTGCCGGAACTCGCATTGTTTCCACACTCATCATCGTCACTATTGCTCTTGCGGGCCTTGGCTGGTCCAGCGCACGATTTGGCCAGTCGGCAACCTTTCGCCCCACCTTGCGCGTGGTCGTTGGCGGCCTCGTGGCCATGGCCATCACCATGCTGGTGGGCAAATTGTTCGGCGCCGCCGTCGCCTAATTCACTGCATTTCCTACTATTTGCGAAGCCATAGCCAAAACGGCGAGACTTCGCGTATGAGCACAATCACTTCCACTGACAGCGGACTCGCACAGGTCGAGCAAGCTCTCGATGCACTTCTTGCAGAGTTTGATCCGAAGAAAGTTGACGACATCACATTCCGTGGTGCGCGTTTCGATGCAGGTCTTGCATGGGTGCATTTCCCCAAGGGTCATGGCGGTCTTGGACTTCGTCCTGAGTTCAATCGCGTGATTGAAGAGCGCTGCCGCAAAGCTGGCGCTGCTCCGCAACATCCTGCATCATTCTTCATGGCACTAGCTGGCCCCACCATCGTCACGCACGGCAGCGAAGAAGTGAAGATGCGTTTCCTTCGCCCAATGTTCACCGGCCAAGAGCTGTGGTGTCAGTTGTTCTCAGAGCCAGGCGCAGGCAGTGACCTTGCTGGTCTTGGCACTCGTGCAATTCGCGATGGTGATGAGTGGATCATCAACGGACAAAAAGTCTGGAACACCATGGCGCACCTCGCGCATTGGGGAATGCTCGTCACACGTACCGACCCTGAAGCGCCAAAGCACAAGGGAATGACCTACTTCGCAATCGACATGCACTCTCCTGGTGTTGAAGTACGTCCATTGCGTCAGATCACTGGTGAAGCAGAGTTCAACGAGGTCTACATGACCGATGCTCGCGTTCCCGATTCGCAGCGAATTGGTGAAGTCGGCGAAGGCTGGCGTGCATCGCTCACCACATTGATGAATGAGCGCACCGCTATCGGTGGCGGCGGTGGCGGCAACGCAAAGCGTCGCGGTCCTATCGACGAAACAATTCGCGTATGGAAAGAAACACCAGCCGAGCAGCGTGACCCTGCACAAAAAGATCGTCTCATGAAGTTGTTCTGCCAGAGCGAAGCATTGCGCTACACCAACATGAAGGGTGCACAGATGGCAAAGGCTGGCAACCCTGGTCCTGAAGGTTCCATTGCAAAGTTGATGATGTCCGACTTCAACAAGAAGGTCACTGAGTTCACCATTGAGCTCATGGGTGCAGAAGGAATGATCGGATACGACTTCACATTCCGTCGTCCAGAAGAACTTTCTGTGGACGGAACCGACGGCGGAACTCGCCACGCTTTCTTGCGCGTACGTGCCAACAGCATCGAAGGCGGCACCAGTGAGATCATGAAGAACATCCTCGGCGAGCAGGTTCTTGGCCTTCCCGGAGAGCCTCGTTTGGACAAGGACATCTCCTGGAGCAAGGTCCCCCGCAGCTAACACTGCCCGGGTGCACATCTGCACCCTTTATCCACAGCCCAGCGCAAACCCTTACCCCATAAGGGCATTCTTCGTGTTGCCCCTGTGAACACTGGCCTGAAAGTACCTCTGTCTCGCTTTTGCGAGATGAGACTTAGGCGAGGTCTGTGGCCGCGCCGGTGAACTGGCTTTGGTAGAGGCGGTAGTACGCACCCTGTGCTGCCAGCAACTGTTCGTGATTACCTTGTTCCACGATGCGCCCTGCTTCCATCACCAAGATGACGTTGGCATCGCGAATAGTGGAGAGTCGGTGTGCAATGACGAAACACGTGCGCTGGCTACGAAGTGCAACCATTGCTTTTTGAATCAGGACTTCTGTTCGAGTGTCGACCGAGCTGGTGGCTTCATCAAGAATCAAAATGGTCGGATCTGCCAGGAATGCACGAGCAATGGTGAGCAACTGCTTCTCACCGGCGCTCACTGCCCCGCCTTCATTATCAAGCACGGTGTCATAGCCCTGCGGCAATGAGTGCACGAAACGGTCAACGTATGCAGCCTTCGCCGCAGCACGAATCTGTTCTTCGGTTGCGGAGGGATTTCCGTAAGCGATGTTCTCGCGAATGGTTCCACCGAACAACCACGTGTCTTGCAACACCATGCCGATGTTCTTACGTAAATCACTACGAGGCATCAATGCGATGTCATACCCGTCAAGAGTGATACGGCCGCTATTGAGATCGTAGAAACGCATGATGAGGTTCACCAAGGTTGTCTTGCCGGCACCAGTTGGGCCAACAATTGCCACCGTGGTGCCGGGTTCCGCCACCAATGAGAGATCTTCAATGAGTGGACGCTCAGGCAAGTACGAGAACTGCACGTGTTCAAATGCAACACGTCCCACAACAGCAGGCATCTCTACTTCTGCGGGCTCAACACTCTCTTCGTCGGCATCAAGCACTTCAAAGACGCGCTCTGCAGAGGCAACACCAGACTGCAGCACGTTCATCATTGATGCGGTCTGCGTCAGTGGCTGAGTGAACTGACGCGAATACTGGATGAATGCCTGCACATCGCCCAAGCCCATGGCACGAGAGGCAACGCGAAGGCCACCGACAACAGCAATGAGGACATAGTTCACGTTGCCCACGAACATCATCGCTGGCTGAATGGAACCCGACATGAACTGGGCACCAAAACCAGCTTCGAATAACTTCTCATTCGTGACCGCGAATCGCTCTTCCACATCTTTCTGGCGACCAAAGGTCTTCACAATTGCGTGACCCGTGAAGGTTTCTTCAATGAGTCCGTTCAGTGCGCCAGTGTGTGACCACTGTGCGATGAAACGCTTCTTCGAACGATTCGCAATTTGCTTCATTGAGAGAATGGAAAGCGGCACTGTCACGATTGCAATCAGTGCGAGCAGCCATGAGACCCAAATCATCATAATGAGCACGCCAACAATGGTGAGCAAGGATGTAATCAACTGGCTCAGTGATTGCTGAAGGCTCTGCGAGATGTTGTCAATGTCGTTTGTGACGCGGCTGAGAAGATCTCCGCGCGACTGCGCATCGATGTACCGCAGTGGCAAACGATGTATTTTGTCTTCGATATCTGCACGCAATGTGAACATGGTGCGCTGTACCACGCCGGCGA
>CALBSD010000095.1 GCA_937927625.1 uncultured Actinomycetes bacterium
TCATCAATCGTGCGACCAAGGACGGTGTAGTCACCATGGCCCTTCATGTGGATGATCATTGTGTGTCCACCAGATACCAACAGAACAATGAGTGGGAACTCAAGAGTCGGATCATCAAGAAGGCCTGCATATAAGTGAGCCTCTAAGTGATTAACACCGATGAATGGCTTGTCCCACACCAGGGCCAATGACTTTGCAGCTGAGACACCAACGAGCAATGCACCGATGAGACCTGGCCCTGCAGTTGCAGCCACAGCATCAATACGTGACGGAAGGATGCCTGCTTCAGAAATTGCGGCATCAATCACAGGAACAATTGATTCCAAGTGCGCACGGCTTGCAACTTCGGGAACAACACCACCAAAGCGAGCGTGAATCTCAATCTGACTAGAGACGACGGAAGACAGCACATCGTTGCCACCCATCACCACTGATGCAGCTGTTTCATCGCAACTGGTTTCAATCGCGAGAATCACCGTTGATTCATTAACTGCAATGCTCATGATCGCCTCGATTCAATCAACTGAATTCGCTCCATGAACTCTGGCGTGTCCACACCATGGGCCCACATGATGATTGCGTCATCGGTGTTTTCGTAATACTTCTTTCGCACGCCAGCTGGCACGAAACCGAAACGTCGGTACAGATTCTGTGCAGCCGTATTTGTATGACGCACTTCAAGAGTCATTGCAGTACATCCACGATCATGGGCCAAGATTGCAAGATCCAACATCATCTCTGTTGCGACACCTCGCCCTTGCCACGCAGGGTCAACGGCGATATTTGTGACATGGGCATCATCGCCCGAGAACATCAGACCGGCGTACCCCACCATCGTGTCGCCCACATAGGCAACGAGGTAGTAACGAGAACCGGCACGCATCTGCTGCAGTTCGCTCACAAATGTTCGATGTGTCCACGGACGCGGATACACCTGTTCTTCAATGTCCATCACACGACGGAGATGCCGACGGCGCAATGTCTCTGTTGTCAATGCATCAATGGCACGTTCACGCATGAAACTCATTTGTTTCCCTCACGTGTCTTCCAGTTGATTTCCGCATCAGGCGCACGAAGGTACATCGGCTGAAGTTCTGTAGCCGTCACCGTGTCGTCGGCCAACATGTGATGACCTCCAAGGGTGACAACAGCCGTTGCAGACGGGAACATCGCATCGCGCCCGACAAGTTGTGCCCACGGAGAAGATTCGAACAGTTCTGTATGACGATCGAATCCAGAACCGACACACAACATTTCTTCTGCGCGATCAGCCAAATGAATTGCCAGGTCTTCAGGCGGTGTCACCACTGGTTCAGTGATTCGTTGTGGTTCAAGCCCAACACCACGCATGCGATAGAGCGCCCAGTACACCTCGCCACGGCGTGCATCGAGTGCAGCAGCAACGGTCAAATCGCTCACGTCTGCATTCATCGCCAATGCATCAAGACTGCACACAGGAACAATTGGAAGTTCTAATGCCCACGCCATTGATTGCGCCGTCGCCATACCCACTCGCATGCCGGTGAAGAGACCAGGGCCAACATCAACGGCAATGCCCGAAAGATCTGTCATCTCAACGCCAGCTTGTTGCATGGCAAAGCGGATCATCGGGGTCAAGGATTCAGCATGGCGACGATCGCTTGCCACCATGGTGTGTGCGCGGATGCCGCGGTGGTCACCCAATGCAACGCCCACGTGCTCGACCGCAGTTTCAATACCGAGAATCATTGAGCACTCCACGCACGAAGAGATTCACGAAGCTTGTCCCACCGTGAGTCCCAGCCATGCCCTTCGACTGCAATAGAGATTTCCCGCGCATCGTCGTCATCTTCATCATGAAGAAGTTCGATTGTCAGCGCATCACCAATTACTTCTGATGCCACATCGCCCCACTCAATGAGTGCAACAGCGCCAAGATCAACTTGTTCACGAAGTCCGAGATCGGCCACCTCACCAAGGCTGTTGAGGCGATACAGATCGGCATGAAGAACTGGAATGCGACCACTGTTGTACGAGTGCACCAATGTGAACGTGGGTGATGACACTTGGTCATCCTCACTGACACCAAGCGCGCGCGTGAATCCGACGGTGAAGGCAGTCTTCCCTGCGCCCATTTCTCCTGCGAGCACGATGACATCGCGAGGACGAACAAGACCAGCAATTGCAGTAGCAATTGCATGTGTATCGGCAAGCGTTCGTGACCGAAGATCAATCACTGGTATCTCCGGAAAACTCGGGCTCCGATTCCACAGACGATTTCGTATCCGATCGTGCCCACGGCATCAGCCCATGCATCTGCTGTCACTGCATGCTCGCCTTGACGACCAATCAACACCACCTCATCGCCCACTGTGACATCAAAGTCATTACCGCAATCAAGCATCAATTGATCCATCGTGATGGTGCCTGCCAACGTGCGCGGTACACCATTCACTAATACTTCAATATCTGAATTAGTCAGAGCGCGCGGAACTCCATCGGCATATCCAATGGGCACTGTCGCAATCAACGACTCAGAAGCAAGCGGACGACGAAGACCATATGACACAGCTTCTCCCGCTTTCACTAAACGCACTGCAGACACGCGAGCCTTCAGTGACAACGCTGGGATCAGTCCTTCACACAGTTCAGCAACGCCTGGACCAGGCCGCAAGCCATACATCGCAATTCCAAGACGCACCATGTTGAAACGAGCATCAGGGTTCGCAAGCGCAGACGCACTATTCGAAGCATGAACAATCGGCGGGTTAATGCCGCGCTCGGCAAACTTTGCCACCACTTCATTGAATAGGCGTAGTTGTTGTTCGTTCGCAGGATGGGTTGGTTCATCAGCAACTGCGAAGTGTGTATACACACCTTCGATCTCCAATGAACCAAAGGACAACACATAGCTTGCAAGATTGACTGCTTCGTTGGCTGCAACGCCAACACGGTGCATACCCGTGTCAACTTTGATGTGCACCGCAACAGTGCGCTCTGCCTTTGCTGCAGCCTGCGCAATCGATGCGGCACCACGGGTGCTTGCAATCGTTGGTGTTAAGCCGTAGCCCACGATGAACTCAGACATCTCGGCTGGTTGCTCGCTGAGAAGAAGGATTGGCGCAGTAATTCCCGCACGACGAAGAGCGACGCCTTCATCAACAATCGCGACACACAAGCCAGTTGCACCAGCGGCAATTGCAGCCTGCGCAACGGGAACAGCACCGTGTCCGTAGCCATTTGCTTTTACAACAGCCCAAATCTGTGCAGGGGCAACACGCTGAGCGATGATTGCAACGTTGTGCTGGATGAGACCCGTATGAACTTCGGACCATGCCCAGCGTCCAGAAAAATCAACGGACATTGTCTGTTACCTCATTCAGTACTTCCGAAATCATTGCAACGACATCGCGAGCGATGGTGCCTTCATACGAACATGACGAACCTGCCATGCCATGAACATA
>CALBSD010000096.1 GCA_937927625.1 uncultured Actinomycetes bacterium
TTGCTATCCGTGAGGGTGGCCGTACGGTGGGCGCAGGCCGCGTCACCAAGATCATTAAGTAATCACAGGTTTATCTGTAAGGAAGGGGCCACATCATGGCCAAGAGTGACAAGCGTGTGAAGATCACGCTCGAATGCACAGAGTGCAAAGAGCGCAACTACATCACCATGAAGTCAAAGATCAACGACCGCGAGCGTCTGGAAATGAAGAAGTACTGCGCGCGCGATCGTCGTCATACAAACCACAAGGAAACTCGCTAGTCGAGATCCTCTATTCGGTACCAATAGGTGCCGGCGGTCTTCTCGCGAAGTCTTCGGACAACGCGAGAGGCAGTAGAGGGCAGTAGCTCAGCTGGTAGAGCGCCGGTCTCCAAAACCGATGGTCGGGGGTTCAAATCCCTCCTGCCCTGCAGAGAACTTTTAAGCAAGAGAGAACGAAGGAAATGTCAAGCCAAGATCTGAATCGCGAGCAAAAGCGCGCGCTGAAGCGCATGGGAGCCCTGAATGATCAGGGCAATCCTGTGCGTACCCAGCCGCAAGCTCGTGCAAAAGGTCATGACGAACCCCGCATCGGACCCGTCACGTATTTGCGTGAGGTCAACGATGAAATGAAGAAGGTGTCCTGGCCAAAGTGGCCAGAGGTTCGCCGTTATTCACTCATCGTTTTGGCCACAGTTGTGGTCTTCACTTCATATGTCGGTGCACTCGACGCGGTTTTTGGATATTTCTCTGGTTGGCTCTACAAGGATTAATACATGAGCGACGACACCTTCACCTCCACTGATGCAGTTGATGCACCGGAAGCAATCGAACCCGACGTGGTGCTCGATCTCACCGACGACGTCTCCGACGTTGTAGAAGAAGACGATGCTCCAACCGAAACACCTGCATGGGCAAAGCCTGGCAAGTGGTACGTGGTGCACACACAGTCCGGTTACGAAAAGAAGGTTGACCTCAACCTTCGCACTCGCATTTCATCCATGGACATGGGCGACTCGATTTACGAGATCGTCATTCCAATGGAAGATGTTGTTGAGTTCAAGCAGGGTCGCAAGCAGACCGTGCAGAAGAAAGTTTTCCCTGGATACCTCCTCGTTCGTTGCGAAATGGACGATGACACCTGGTTCTGCATTCGCAACACACCAGGCGTGACTGGCTTCGTCGGTCAGAGCCACAAGGGTCAAAAGCCAACTCCACTTTCTCGTCGTGAAGTCGAGACATTCCTTTCTGCCAAGGGCGACGGTCAAGATGCACCGAAGCGCAAGGCTCCAAAGATGGAATACGAAGTGGGCGAAAGCGTCCGCGTGAAGGAAGGCCCATTCGCCGACTTCAACGGTTCGGTCGCAGAGATCAACACCGATCACATGAAGTTGAAAGTTCTTGTCAACATCTTCGGTCGCGAAACTCTCGTCGAGATGGATTTCAGTCAGGTCGCGAAGCTCTAAGAGCGAACGCACAAATCATTAAGTCGTCAAAGGAAGAAAACCATGGCAAAGAAGAAGCTTGCAGCAATCGTAAAGATCCAAATCCCAGCAGGAAAAGCAACACCTGCTCCACCAGTAGGTACCGCACTCGGACCTCACGGTGTGCAGATCATGGACTTCGTGAAGCAGTACAACGCCGCAACCGAATCACAAGCTGGCACCATCATCCCAGTTGAAATCAGCATCTTCGAAGATCGCACCTTCACGTTCATCTTGAAGACACCACCAGCACCAGTTCTTCTTCGTCAGAAGGCCGGTTTGGAAAAGGCATCGCAGACGCCAGGCAAGACAGTTGCCGGCACAGTCACCGAAGCCGACATTGAAGCAGTTGCACTTATCAAGATGCCTGACCTCAATGCATATGACATCGAAGCTGCAAAGCAGCAGATTCGTGGAACAGCACGTTCTATGGGTCTCAAGGTCGTCTGATCTTTTCGTAACTACAAAGTTCTCTCGCCCAACGGTTCACCTCACCAGGGCGGAGTTATTAACCACTATTAGAAAGTGAGAGGGAGGCGTTATGCCGATTGCAAAGAAATACAAGGCTGCCATTGCGTTATTCGATCGTGATGCTCAGTACACCCCAACCGAAGCGATTGACATCGTAAAGAAGACAGCGAGCGCAAAGTTCGACGAGTCTGTTGATGTTGCTATCCGTCTCGGTGTCGACCCTCGTAAGGCCGACCAGAACGTTCGCGGAACTGTTGCACTTCCTGCAGGTTCCGGTAAGACACTTCGTATCGCAGTTATTGCTGCAGGTGATGCAGCAAACGAAGCACGCGCCGCTGGTGCTGACTTGGTGGGCGCAGATGATCTTGCTGCTGAAATCGAAAAGGGCATGATGGACTTCGATCTCATGATCGCAACTCCTGACATGATGCCTCTCGTTGGTCGCCTCGGTCGCGCACTCGGACCTCGCGGTCTCATGCCAAACCCAAAGAGCGGCACCGTGACCACCGATGTTGGTCGCGCAGTCAGCGAGTTCAAGGGCGGCAAGGTTGAATACCGCACCGACCGTTACGGCAACGTTCACGTTGTTATCGGTAAGGCATCGTTCACGCCAGCAGACCTTGAGCGCAACCTTCGCGCAGTTCTTGATGAAGTGCAGCGCGCAAAGCCCGCAGCTGCCAAGGGCAAGTACCTTCGCAAGATCAGCCTCTCCACAACAATGGGACCTGGCGTCAAGATTGACGTCAACCGTCTCCGCGTTATCGAGGCCTAGTCAACCCAGTCGTTCCTGTGGGTGGCATTGAAAAGTTCCACCCATAGGCTCGTAAACCACAACCCAATCTCTCGGTCCTCGCCAGAGACATCCGGTCCGAATCACATCGGTTAAAAAGCTTCGGCTTGCCAGACGAGGCGGACTCTTCACCACTGGATCCCTGTTGATCCGCTCGGTGCGGCGTTCGTTGCATACAGCGAGCGCCCCGAGCGAAATCCAGGACACCAATAGGAGGTGAAATGTCAACTGTCCGTTCCGAAAAGGAAGCCGTCGTCGCAGAAATTCGCGGCAAGATTGAGGCTGCATCCGCTGTAATCATCACTGAATACCGCGGTCTTACCGTCACAAACCTCGCCGCACTTCGTCTCGCTTTGCGCCAGCACGGAGCCGAGTACCGCGTCTACAAAAACACGCTTGCTCGCTTCGCAGCTCGTGAAGCAGGTATCGAAGGCCTCGATGAGCTTCTCGTCGGTCCCACCGCCATCGCATTCGTCGATGGAGATGTGGCCGCCGTCGCGAAGTCTCTCAAGGACTTCTCGAAGACCAATCAGAATCTCGTACTTCAAGGTGGAGCCATTGACGGCAAAACCGTCAGCGCAAGCTACATCGATGCACTTGCATCGCTGCCTTCGCACGAAGCCATGCTTGGCCAATTTGCTGGATTGCTTCTCGCACTCCCACGCAACATGGCCTACGGCCTCAAGGCTCTGATCGACCAGAAGGAAGCCGCTTAAGGCAGCCTTCGGCCAGAGTCTCTGGCCGTTCCACATACGTACATAAAAACTCAAAACCCTTTATTTTCAGGGTTTTATCTTAAAAGGAGAGAGCAAATGGCTCTTAGCAAGGAAGAGATCCTCGACGGGATCGCAGCACTCACAGTTATCGAACTTAAGGAACTCCTCGATGCATTCGAAGAGAAGTTCGGTGTTAGCGCATCAGCACCAGTAGCCGTAATGGCTGCCGGCGGCGGCGCAGCAGCAGCAGCCGATGAGAAGGACGAATTTGACGTCATCCTCACCGATGGTGGTGCTCAGAAGATCCAGGTCATCAAGGCAGTGCGTGAAATCACCAGCCTTGGTCTCAAGGAAGCAAAGGACCTGGTTGACAGCGCTCCAAAGCCAATCCTCGAGAAGGCAAGCAAGGACGATGCCGAGAAGGCAAAGGCCAAGCTCGAAGAAGCAGGCGCTTCCGTCGAACTCAAGTGAGTTTCCGCGGGTAATTCCGCTTTTTTCACTCAAAAACCCTGTCATCCCGAGTGGATGGCAGGGTTTTTGGCATTTTTGGGAAAAAAGCCCCAAACGGTGCTTGACTCCCACCCCCACGAGGCGTACTTTGCCCGACAAGTTCGGCGGACCCCCGGGGCGGAGGGTCTAGTTTTCCGTTGCCTAAGGGCAGAAAGTCCCGATAGCGTAGTCAGTTGCCGTGTCTCTCCCTTTCTGCCTTCGCATTGCCCAAAATCAGTGCAGCAGGTTGAAAAGGAATTTCATGGTTCTTCCTTGTCCCGCCTGTCAGGAGTAATCGTGGCCCCACGTTCGTCGTCCCATGAGCGCTATTCGTTCGCAAACCTTCTTGAGCATCTTGAGCTCCCTGATCTCATCGCGGTACAACGCGAATCGTTTGAGTGGTTTATGTCAGAAGGTCTCGCAGAGACGTTCAATGACATCTCACCAATCACTGACTACTCCGGTGATCTTCGTCTTGAACTTGAGTTTGATCCCAACGACGAAGACCTCTGCCCAGGACCAAAGTTCACTGAGGAAGAGTGCCGCGAAAAGGAAATGACATTTGCAACGCCAGTTTTCGTGCGTGCAATTTTCTCTAACCGTCAAACAGGCGAAATCAAGGAACAAGTTGTCTTCATGGGCGACTTCCCGAAGATGACGAACAAGGGAACCTTCATCATCAATGGCACCGAGCGCGTTGTTGTTTCGCAGCTTGTGCGTAGCCCTGGTGTGATTTTCGAACCAGGTGAGCGTTACCGCCTTCGTAACTTGTCGAAGCATCAGCTCGTTAAGGGCACCGTGCACCCATACCGTGGTGAATGGCTCGAGTTCGACGTTGAGCACAAGCCAGGTAAGGACGTCACTGCAGGTACTCGCGTTGCACGTAAGCGCCGCATGAGCATCTTCACATTGCTTCGCGCACTTGGTTACGACGAAGCAGGCGCACCAGGTTTCCTCGACCGTTTCGTTAACCACTTCGACTTCCTCGAAGGTCAGTGGGAAAAGGATCGCAACGTCAACACAACACGTGAAGAAGCGCTCCTTGAGATTTACAAGCGTGCACGTCCTGGCGAGCCTGCAACTGCAGAGTCCGCACGCGTGTACTTCGAAGGTGCATTCTTCGAAAACCGTCGTTACGACCTCAGCCGCGTTGGCCGTTACAAGATCAACCGCAAGCTTGGTGAAGAACTCGAAAAGATTCCTGCACTCTTCGGTCTCTCGAAGGATCAGCTTGACCTTCCAACAGACGACCAAGACGTGTTGTCGAAGTGTGAAGTTCTCGCAGCAGTTTCCTACATGTTGCACCTCGTGAAGCAAGAGCCTGGTTACCGTCTTGACGACCAGGACCACTTCGCAAACCGTCGCGTGCGTTCCGTTGGTGAACTCATTCAGAACCAGGTTCGCATTGGTCTTTCACGTATGGAGCGCGTTGTTCGTGAGCGCATGACAACGCAAGACGTTGAAGCAATCACACCGCAGACACTCATCAACATTCGTCCAGTCGTTGCTGCAATCAAGGAGTTCTTCGGAACATCTCAGTTGTCGCAGTTCATGGACCAAGTGAACCCACTCTCCGGACTCACACACCGTCGTCGTCTTTCGGCTCTCGGACCTGGTGGTCTCAGCCGCGAGCGCGCAGGTTTCGAAGTGCGAGACGTTCACTTCTCTCACTACGGTCGTATGTGCCCGATTGAAACACCAGAAGGTCCAAACATTGGTCTGATTGGTGCACTCTCTTCGTACGCACGCGTCAACCAGTTCGGTTTCATCGAGACGCCATACCTTCGCGTCAAGAACGGCAAGGTCACGAAAGAAATCGTGTACATGGCCGCTGACGAAGAAGAGAAGTACGTCGTTGCTCAGGCGAACACACCAGTCGAGAAGGACGGAACTCTCAAGGGTTCACGCGTTCTCTGCCGTCGTTCACCACAGGCAGCAAGCCTTGACGACCTTCGCAAGATGCTGGAAGCAGAAAGCTTCTTCGGTGCAACCACCGACATCGCAGCAGTAACGCCAGAAGAAGTTGACTTCATCGACGTTTCGCCAAAGCAGATCGTGTCGGTTGCTACCGCACTGATTCCTTTCCTTGAGCACGACGACGCAAACCGCGCACTCATGGGTGCGAACATGCAACGTCAGGCTGTTCCATTGGTTCGCGCAGAAGCTCCATACGTCGGTACGGGCATCGAGAAGCGCGCAGCACATGACGGCGCAGACGTCATCCTTGCTGAAGACGATGGTGAAGTCGTTGAGATTTCCGGTGAAGTCATCACCGTGAAGTACGCAGGTAGCGCGAAGAAGACTGAGCACAAGCTCATGAAGTTCCACCGCTCCAACCAGGACACCTGCATCAACCAGATCATTCGCGTTGCAGAAGGCCAGACCATCAAGAAGGGTCAACTTCTTGCTGACGGTCCATCAACAGATGACGGTGAACTTGCACTTGGTAAGAACCTGCTCGTGGCATTCATGCCTTGGGAGGGTTACAACTTCGAGGACGCAATCATTCTTTCCGAGCGCATCGTTCGCGATGACGTGCTCACGTCGATTCACATTCATAACTATGAAGTGGACGCACGCGACACCAAGCTTGGACCAGAAGAAATTTCTCGCGACATTCCAAACCTCTCCGACGAAATCGTTCGCGATCTCGACGAAGAAGGAATCATCCGCATTGGTGCAGAAGTAGGCCCTGGCGACGTTCTCGTTGGCAAGGTCACTCCTAAGGGTGAAACAGAACTCACACCAGAAGAGCGTTTGCTCCGTGCCATCTTCGGTGAGAAGGCTCGCGAAGTTCGCGACACCTCACTCAAGGTTCCACACGGCGAAGGCGGCAAGGTCATCGACGTCAAGGTGTTCTCACGTGACAAGGGCGATGAGTTGCCACCAGGCGTGAACCAACTTGTGAAGGTGTTCGTTGCGCAGAAGCGCAAGATCTCGGTGGGTGACAAGCTCGCTGGTCGTCACGGTAACAAGGGTGTTATCTCGAAGATCCTCCCTGTTGAAGACATGCCATACATGGAAGACGGCACACCAGTCGACATCATCCTCAACCCACTCGGTGTTCCAAGCCGAATGAACGTGGGTCAGGTTCTTGAATCGCACCTCGGTTATGCAGCTCGTTGGGGTTGGAAGAATCCAAAGACTGGCGAAGTTGTTGGTGGAGCACCTGCACGCGGAACAGAGTCAAAGACTCGCGCTGCGACAGACCCAGCAACATTTATTGCAACACCAATTTTCGATGGTGCTCAATGGGATGAAGTGGAAGCCGCTGGCGAACACATGACCATTCAGGCAATCCTTGAAAATATCAACCCTGAGAGTGTTGACGGAAACCGCCTCATCGCAAACACCGGCAAGGTCATCTTGCGTAACGGTCGCACGGGCGAGAAGTACGACAACCCAATCACCGTTGGTTACAAGTACATCTTGAAACTCCATCACCTTGTCGACGACAAGATCCACGCACGCTCCACTGGTCCATACAGCATGATCACCCAGCAACCACTTGGTGGTAAGGCGCAGTTCGGTGGACAGCGCTTTGGTGAAATGGAAGTGTGGGCACTCGAGGCTTATGGCGCTGCGTACTGCTTGCAGGAACTTCTCACCATCAAGTCCGACGACGTGCTTGGTCGCGTCAAGGTGTACGAAGCAATCGTTAAGGGTGACAACATCCCAGAGCCAGGCATTCCTGAGTCCTTCAAGGTTCTCATGAAGGAAATGCAATCTCTCTGCCTCAATGTCGAAGTTCTCGACACTGCCGGCAAGGAAATTGAAATGCACGAGTTCGACGATGAGATCTACCGCACCGCCGAAGAACTTGGTATTGACATCAGCCGCCCAGAACGTGGCACTGATGATGATGACCGTGACCGCCGTCCCGCACGCGCGTACTGAACCGAACGACCCTAAGGAAACGACACTCCAATGCTCGACGTGAATATGTTCGACCAGCTCCGCATCGGCCTTGCCACAGCGGATCAAATTCGCCTGTGGTCCAAGGGCGAGGTCAAGAAGCCTGAGACCATCAACTACCGCACACTTCGTCCTGAGAAGGACGGCCTCTTCTGCGAAAAGATCTTCGGACCTACTCGCGACTGGGAGTGCTACTGCGGTAAGTACAAGCGCGTGCGCTTTAAGGGAATCATCTGTGAGCGTTGTGGCGTTGAAGTCACACGTTCCAAGGTTCGCCGTGAGCGCATGGGCCACATTGAACTTGCTGCACCTGTCGTGCACATCTGGTACCTCCGCGGTACCCGTTCATGGTTGGCGTACTTGCTCGGTGGACTTGAGCCAAAAGAAGAGCTCAAGGCCAAGCAACTTGAAAAGGTCATTTACTTCGCTGCGTACCTCGTGTCCACCGTTGACGTTGATAAGCGTCACGAAGACATGGCACAGCTCGAAGCTGACTTCATTGAAGAGTGCGATGCAATCATCAAGGACCGTGAGAAGTCGCTGAAGGCGAAGCTCAAGGACCAAGAGACAGAACTCAAGGCCATGGAGAAGGACGGCGCTAAGGAGTCCGACATCAAGGCTCGTCAGAAGGTCATGGACAAGGAAGAAGCATCGCTGCGCGATCGTTTCGACGTTGAGATGGACCTTGTGAAGCGCGCATGGGACGAGTTCCGTGACCTTCACCCACGCAAGATCATTGAAGACGAAGCGCTGTGGCGTGAAATCAAGGATCGCTACCAGGACTACTTCACCGGTGGCACTGGCGCTGATGCAATCAAGATGCTCATCGACTCCATCGATTTCGATTCGGAAGAAGTGAAGCTTCGCGACGCAATTGAAAACGGCATGAAGGGCAAGCCTCTTTCTGCACAGCGCAAGCAGAAGGCCATTAAGCGCCTGAAGATTGTTGCTTCTTTCAACCAGCGTGATGAAGCAGGTCGTCGTGTTAACAGCCCGAAGGCAATGATCCTCGACGTTGTTCCAGTTATTCCTCCAGATCTTCGCCCAATGGTGCAGCTCGAAGGTGGCCGTTTCGCAACGTCCGACCTCAACGACCTCTACCGTCGCGTCATCAACCGCAACAACCGTCTTCGTCGTTTGCTCGACCTCGGTGCACCCGAGATCATCGTCAACAATGAAAAGCGCATGCTGCAAGAAGCAGTTGACGCATTGTTTGACAACGGTCGTCGTGGCCGTCCAGTGACTGGCCCGGGCAACCGTCCACTTAAGTCACTCTCCGACATGCTCAAGGGTAAGCAGGGACGTTTCCGTCAGAACTTGCTCGGTAAGCGCGTTGACTACTCCGGTCGTTCGGTAATTGTTGCCGGTCCAACACTTCGCTTGCACCAGTGCGGTCTTCCAAAGCTCATGGCATTGGAACTCTTCAAGCCATTCGTGATGAAGCGTCTTGTTGATCTTGAGCTTGCTCAGAACATCAAGTCTGCAAAGCGCATGGTGGAGCGTCGTCGCCCACAGGTGTGGGACGTTCTCGAAGACGTCATCAAGGAACACCCAGTGATGCTGAACCGTGCACCGACGTTGCACCGTCTTGGTATCCAGGCGTTCGAACCAATTCTTGTTGAAGGCAAGGCACTCCAGATTCACCCTCTGGTCTGTACAGCTTTCAATGCTGACTTCGACGGTGACCAGATGGCTATTCACTTGCCACTGTCCACCGAAGCACAGGCAGAAGCACGCGTGCTCATGCTGTCGGCGAACAACATTTTGTCGCCTGCATCTGGTCGCCCGATCGTTACTCCGTCACAGGACCTCATCATCGGCGCCTTCTGGCTCACCGAGGCTGTTGAAGGTCTCATCGGACACGGTCGTTCATTCCAGCAGCGCTGGGAAGTCTTCCGTGCACTTGATGAAGGTGCAATCCACTTGCACACCATCATCAACATGTACGACCGCAACGAAGAAGGCAAGCGTGTTGCATTCGAAACAACCGCTGGTCGTTTGTTGTTCGAAGAGACACTTCCTCCTGAGTACCCATCACGTTTCGGACACATTTCTTCTCCAGTGAAGAAGTCGGAAATGGGCGTCATCGTTGAGCGTTTGTCTGATCACTTCGACAAGTCAGTGATTGCAAACACTCTCGACTCCATGAAGGCCGTTTGCTACCGCTACGCATCTCAGTCCGGTCTCACCGTTTCTATCGATGACGTCAAGACGCCAAAGAAGAAGCGCGAAATTCTCGACAACTACGAGAAGCAAGCTGACAAGGTGGAGACACAGTTCCGCCGCGGCATCATCACCGATGGTGAGCGTCGTCAGCAAGAAGTAACCATCTGGACCGATGCAACTGCAGAAGTGCAGGCAGCAATGATCGAAGAGTTCAAGGCTGATCGCTTTAACCCAATCGACATGATGGTTGGTTCCGGTGCTCGCGGAAACATGACGCAGATGCGTCAGATTGCAGGTATGCGCGGTCTCGTGTCGAACCCTCGTGGTGACATGATTCCTCGTCCTATCAAGAGCAACTTCCGTGAAGGTCTCGAAACACTCGAATACTTCATTGCTACTCCTGGCGCTCGTAAGGGCCTCGTGGACACCGCTCTTCGTACCGCTGACTCTGGTTACCTCACACGTCGTCTCGTCGACGTTGCACAGGAACTTATTGTTCGCGAAGACGATTGCGGAACACGCCTTGGTCTTTGGGTAGAAAACGTCAAGCGTGACGCCGGTGGTGTGCGTGCAAACCTCGAGACCAAGTTGTTTGGTCGTGCGTTGTTGAATGACGTCGAACTCTCTGACGGAACCGTCATTGCAAAGAACACCATCGTTGGCGACATCGAAATGGAAGCTCTTCGCGACGACGCAAAGGTCGAGCGCGTTCAGGTTCGTTCGGTTGTTTCTTGTGACGCTGTGCTCGGTGTGTGTGCACTTTGCTACGGCCGTTCACTTGCAACTGGTAAGTCGATTGAACTCGGCGAAGCAGTTGGTGTTATCGCTGCACAGTCAATTGGTGAGCCTGGTACTCAGCTCACCATGCGTACGTTCCACACTGGTGGTGTTGCAGGTAAGGACATCGCCGGCGGTTTGCCACGCGTTGTTGAATTGTTCGAAGCACGTACACCGAAGGGATCAGCACGTCTTGCGAAAGCATCGGGTGTTATCCGTATCGGCGAAGACGAAGGCAAGGGAATCCCCATCACCGTCGTCGACGACAAGGGTGAAGAACACCTCATCATGCTTCCATCGGGTAGCCGTCCAAAGGTCACCGATGGTCAAGAGATCAGCGCCGGTCAGCCCGTCACCGATGGTCCATGGGATCCAAAAGAAATCATGGAAATCCTTGGTATCCGTTCCACCCAGCAATACCTCGTTGAGGAAGTGCAGAAGGTGTACCGCGACCAGGGTGTATCGATCCACGACAAGCACATCGAACTCATCGTTCGCCAGATGACTCGCCGCGTAGGCGTTCAGGAACCTGGCGACACCGGCTTCTTGCCAGGTGAGCGCGTTGACGCCAAGAACTTCCGTGACACCAACCGTGCCATGGTCGAAGGTGGCAAGCGTCCAGCCGAAGGTCGCCCAGAAATCATGGGTATCACCAAGGCTTCGCTCGCAACCGAATCATGGTTGTCGGCAGCATCGTTCCAAGAGACAACCCGCGTGTTGACGGAAGCAGCCATCGATGGCCGCGCCGACAGCCTTGTGGGTCTCAAGGAGAACATCATCATCGGCAAGCTCATTCCTGCCGGTACCGGCATGGAGCGCTACCGCGATTTCGACCTTGATGCTCCTGATTACGTCCCCATGGAGTACTTCTCCAGCGATGAGGCTGACCCAGCCGCATATCTGGCAGGTCTTCAGGGCACCTACGTGGCTGACGAAGTCATTCACGAGGACCTTGACCACGAGGAAGAAATGCTTGAGTCCCTTGGCGCAGCAGCCGAGGAAGTCATCGAAGAAGCCATCGAGGCAGTCGCCGAGGTTGCAGCTGAGCCAGCAGGGGAAGCCCCCGCTGACCAGGTGCTCACCGAAGAAGAGCCCCCAGAATCATCCGCAGTGTGAACTAGTGGCAGGTTGCCACTAGGGAACACTCACCCTTAGCCTTACAAGGTCTTGATGGCCTTCACGGCGTCGGAATTTATTCCGGTCTCCAAGCCAACAGATCAGATTTTTTAGCAAGAGGTAATTGCGTGCCCACAATTCAGCAGTTGATCCGCCAGGGTCGCAGCAGCAAGACAACAAAGACGAAGACACCAGCGTTGAAGGGTTCCCCTCAGCGTCGTGGTGTGTGCACCCGCGTGTTCACCACCACACCAAAGAAGCCAAACTCGGCTCTTCGTAAGGTGGCACGTGTTCGTCTCACCAGTGGTGTTGAAGTCACTGCGTACATCCCAGGCGAAGGACACAACTTGCAGGAGCACAGCATCGTGCTCGTGCGTGGTGGTCGTGTTCGCGACCTTCCAGGTGTTCGCTACAAGATCATCCGCGGTGCACTTGACGCTGCAGGCGTAAAGAATCGTAAGCAGTCACGCAGCCGTTACGGCGCAAAGCGCGAGAAGTAAGAAGGAAGCACCATGCCACGTAAGGGCCCCGCAACACGTCGCGAACTCGTCGCCGACCCCATCTACCGTTCACTCGTTGTCACGCAGCTCACCAACAAGGTGATGTTGCACGGCAAGAAGAGCATCGCTGAAAAGATCGTCTACGACGCGATGGAACTCATCGAGAAGAAGACCGGCACTGAGCCACTTTCAACAGTGAAGCGTGCAATCGAGAACGTTAAGCCACCACTCGAAGTTCGTAGCCGCCGCGTTGGTGGTGCTACGTACCAGGTGCCAGTTGAAGTGAAGCCTCGTCGTGCTTCCACACTCGCAATTCGTTGGATCGTCGATTACTCCCGTGACCGTCGTGAAAAGACAATGTCAGAGTGCCTCGCTAACGAACTCATGGATGCAGCCAACGGTCTTGGTGCTTCGATGAAGAAGCGTGACGACATGCAGAAGATGGCCGAATCCAACAAGGCATTTGCTCACTACCGCTGGTAGTGCAGTAACGCATCACAACAAATTTTTCGAGAGCGCACCGCCAGGAATCCTGAGGTGCGCTCCCGTATGTCAGACCTACAAACAACTCTCCCCGCAACAACAAGGTGAATTCCAATGGCAAAGCGTGAATACCCACTCGATCGCACTCGCAACATCGGCATCATGGCGCACATCGACGCCGGTAAGACAACAACAACCGAGCGCATTCTTTACTACACAGGTAAGAGCTACAAGATCGGCGAAGTGCACGAAGGTGCAGCAACCATGGACCACATGGCGCAAGAGCAAGAGCGCGGTATCACCATTACGTCCGCTGCGACTACTTGTATCTGGAACAACCACCGAATCAACATCATCGACACACCAGGTCACGTGGACTTCACCATTGAAGTTGAGCGTTCACTTCGCGTGCTCGACGGTGCTGTCACCGTGTTCGACTCGGTTGCTGGTGTAGAGCCACAAACCGAAACAGTGTGGCGTCAGGCCAACAAGTACAAAGTTCCTCGTATGTGCTTCATCAACAAGATGGACCGCATCGGTGCAAACTTCTATCGCACAGTTGACATGGTGAAGGAACGTCTTCAGGCAGTTCCCGCAGTCATTCAGATTCCTGTCGGTGCAGGTGGACCAGAAAGCAACAAGCCTTTCATCGGACTTATTGACATCGTGAAGATGAAGGCTCTCATCTGGCAAGACGAAGAACTCGGTGCTAAGTGGGACGAAATTGACATCCCTGCTGATCAGGTTGACGAAGCAAACGAATACCGCACCGCTCTTCTTGAGACAATCGCAACAAGCGACGACGCTTTCATGGAGAAGTACCTCGCTGGTGAAGAAGTCACAGAAGCTGATATCAAGCGCGCACTTCGTACCGGAACACTTGCATTCGACTTCGTGCCCATCCTGTGTGGTTCAGCTTTCAAGAACAAGGGCGTTCAGCCAATGCTCGACGCAGTTGTTGACTACTTGCCAAGCCCACTCGACATTCCTGCTGCTGTTGGTACAAATAACAAGGGTGATCAGGAACTCACGCGTCCAGCAGATGAGAACGGTCCGTTCGCAGCACTTGCATTCAAGATTGTTGCAGACCCATTTGGCAAGCTCACATACTTCCGCGTGTACTCCGGCTCCATCAACAAGGGTGACGAGTTGTACAACTCCACCAAGGAGCGCAAGGAGCGTCTCGGACGCATTCTTCTCATGCACGCAAACCAGCGTGAGGACCTTGACATCGCAATGGCCGGTGACATCGTTGCTGGTCTCGGATTCAAGGAGACCACCACTGGTGACACTCTGTGTGACCGTGACAACCTCATCATCCTGGAGCGCATGGAATTCCCAGAGCCAGTGATTCACGTAGCTATTGAGCCAAAGACAAAGGACGACCAGGACAAGCTTGGCAAAGCTCTCAAGTCATTGTCCGATGAAGACCCAACGTTCCGCGTTCGCACCGACGAAGAAACTGCTCAGACCGTTATCTCCGGAATGGGTGAGCTTCACCTTGAAATTCTTGTTGACCGTATGCAACGTGAATTCAACGTGGAAGCAACTGTTGGTAAGCCGCAAGTGGCATACCGAGAAACCATCACCAAGTCTGTTGAGTCCGTGGAATATCGCCACATCAAGCAGTCCGGTGGTTCGGGTCAGTTCGCAGTCGTCAAGATCTCCGTTGAGCCAACAGGTCCTGGTGGCGGTTACGTCTTCGAAGACAAGATCACAGGTGGACGCGTTCCTCGCGAATACATCCAGCCAACCAACCAAGGCATCCAGTCCGCCCTTGATAACGGTGTTCTCGCCGGTTACCCAACGGTGGACGTCAAGGTCAGCCTTGTTGACGGTCAATACCACGACGTGGACTCCAGCGAAATGGCGTTCAAGATTGCGGGTCAAATGGCATTCCGTGAAGCAGCTCGTAAGGCAGGCCCTGTCCTCCTCGAGCCAATCATGGGCGTCGAAGTCGTAACCCCTGATGAATACATGGGTGACGTCATGGGTGACCTCAGCAGCCGTCGCGGACGTATCGAAGGCATGGAAGCACGCGGAAATACTCAGGTAGTTCGTGCGCAGGTTCCGCTTTCCGAAATGTTCGGTTACAGTACCGATCTCCGGTCACGCACCCAGGGGCGTGCCACCTACACGATGCAATTCCACTCGTACCAGCAGGTGCCTGAGGTAATCGCAACAGAAATCGTGAAGCGCGTTCGCGGCGAATAAGCCACGAACACAACTTCAAGAACATTGACAACCCACTACACCCTCTAAGAAAAAGCAGGAAAGAAGCATGAGCAAAGCAAAGTTTGAGCGCAATAAGCCTCACGTAAACATTGGAACCATGGGTCACATTGACCACGGCAAGACCACGTTGACGGCTGCTATTTCGAAGACTCTGGGTGACCGTGGGTTGGCTGAGTACACACCTTTCGATCAGATTGACAAGGCGCCTGAAGAAAAAGCTCGTGGTATTACGATTTCGATCGCACACATTGAGTATGAGACAGAGAAGCGTCACTACGCACACGTCGACATGCCAGGTCACGCTGACTACATCAAGAACATGATCACTGGTGCAGCGCAGGTTGATGGTGCGATCCTTGTGGTTGCTGCAACTGACGGCCCGATGCCTCAGA
>CALBSD010000097.1 GCA_937927625.1 uncultured Actinomycetes bacterium
CACTACTGGTGGCGGGGACAGGATTTGAACCTGTGACCTTCGGGTTATGAGCCCGACGAGCTACCGGGCTGCTCCACCCCGCGTCGTAGTTAGACCCTTACCGTACAAGGGCAATCGCACGCTTCCAACCTCCCCAGCCCTCGCCCAGGGCGTACTGTTGTAGCGATGTTCGCAAAAGGCAAGAAGACTCGTGAGGCCGTTGAGGTCCTTCAAGCCGAGGTTTCTGCATTGCGTGATCAGGTGGCAGAACAAACAGCCCAATCTGCGGCTGAGCGTGAAGTTGCTCGCTCCATCGCCGAACGTATTGCAGGCTTAGAAACCCGCGTCTCCGGAATGGGCTCTGAACTCTCTCGTCAGCTGCATGAACTGGGAAGTGAAATCGAAGAGCTCAGTAAGCGCGCCGAAGAAGCTGGCGTTGCTGAAGTTGTCGAATCATTGAAGAACGCACAGATGCGACTTGCAACCGAGCAAGCGCGTTACCAAATTACTTTCCGTCAAGACCTTGCGGCTTTGGCGAATCAGTTATTGCAACGCGCTCGCTAGCGCTCGTACCTCTCGTCGACTCTTCAATCGGATGAATCGAAGATGCTCGTATTCCACCGAAGTCATAGCTTCTTCATACCGATGTTGATATTCAGCATGTTGTGTCCATGACCAACGAATGACTGATTTCTCGGGGTTCCACGAGAACAGTCCTCGCATTGATTCGCGATTACCGTTCCACAATTTCTTTCGAAGAATTACTCTTCCAAGACTTCGTCGGATGATCTGCGCCATGACAAGGGGACGTGAGAGGTCGAGCCAGATGACAGTGTCGGCATATTTCCACACCGGACCGTCCACTACTACGGCGCGATAATTTCCATCAACAACCCAACGATCTCCCATCACAATGTTGTGCACAGATACGAGAAAATCCTCGGGCGCAAGCGACTCCCACCCTGCGAGATGAAACAGCCCGTCAAGCTCAGTGTGCGGAGCATCAAGAAGACGTGCGAGTTCACCCGCAAGGCGAGTTTTTCCTGAACCTGAATTCCCTACAACAGAAACTCGTTGCATTGGCATCACTTAATGGCTGTTAAGGCCTTCTGCACCAACGCACGTGCTTGCATCGTCTTTGTTTGATACGTGGCGAAGTCTGGTGGATTCTTGGCCAACGCTGCATCGGCTTCTGCGAACAAACGATCTGCTTGTTGCAACATCTGTTTCGCAGTCAAACCAGAACCTGAAGGAACAGTTGTTGTTGGTGAACCTGGAATTGTTGTTGTCGTTGGGCCGCCAGTGCTTCCACCAACGCGGTCGCCAAGATTCGTACTGAATCCAGGGAACAACTGCGCGATGACATCAGTGAGGCTGTTACCAATGACGGACTTGCCGTTATAGCTAGCCAAAACTTTGCGAACAAAGATCTGCTTTGCATCTGCACTGTCTGGCAACACGAACATCGGACGCAAGTAAATGAGTCCACGCCCAACTGGAACTAACTGCAAGTCTCCGTACTTCACGCGTGATCCGCGCTGGTCCAACGGCGTAATCGTTTGAGAAATTGCAGGCTCGCTCTCGAACTCTGCAGCAACTGTTGCTGGTCCCGGTGGCAACGGAGTTTGCACATCAAACACCGTCAACTTGCCGTATGTCTTCGGATCGCTAGAGACCACCATCATCGAACGAAGTTCCTTACGACTGTCATCAGACGAGAACGGAACGAACGGACGAATCATGGAGAACTCACCCACAGCCGACTGTGCACCTGGTGCATGGAAGATGGAGTAGTACGGACTAAAGCGTGTGCCCAGCGAATCAGTGGCGTTGATGGAATCAACAGCACCAGCACCGGTTGTGACGCCCGAAGCAGATGAACTCGTTCCAGAGGTACTGGCCTCTGGCTCTGATGCTGGCGCCTGCGCCACGCTCCATGCTGCATCACGGTTGAAGAACAACGTGGCGTCATCGAACTGATAGCGGCCAAACAAGTTGGTCTGCACACGGAAGAGATCTTCGGGGTACCGGAAGTGTGCCGACAATGCTGCTGGCACTTCCTTCTTGCTGGTGAAGAGCTTGGGGAATGCGGCCTTCCACATGCGTGCGATGGGGTCCTTCGTATCCATGAGATACAGAGTGACCTTGCCGGAGTAGGCATCCACAACAGCCTTCACGCTGTTACGCACGTAGTTAAACGAATGATTCAGACCGCTGCTGGCACTCAACTGCGAGATGTTTGCAGTCTCTGCATATGGATAACGATTTGTTGTGGTGAATGCATCAATCACCCACTGCACTCCACCATCAACAACGACCGGATATGGATCAGAGTCGAGATGAAGGAACGGTGCAATCTTCGCCACACGAGAACGAACATCACGCTGCAAGAGAATTTGGGAATCATTGGTAATCAAGTTTGAACCAAACAAGTTGAATTCGCCGAAGTTGATGGCGAGCGCCAACTTGCGAATCAAGCTATTAAAACGAACACCGCCAGTGCCGGCGTATGCCTTTGATTCAGTATTTGGGCATGCCTGTTCTTTTTGAGAAGTGTTCACAACGGCGTAGCCATCGAGCCTGTCACCAAAATAAATCTGCGGCTTCGTAACCTTGAGGTCTACATACGACGGACGGCCATCATCTGTAGCAACACTCGCGGGTGCCGCAATCACACCGCAGCCATGTGTGTACAAAAGGTGACGTGCCAACCATGTGCGGTTTGGAATACCTGCTGCATTGAGCTCACGAGATGCAACAAGTACCTGCTGCACACGACCATCAATTGAATAGCGATCAACGTCGAGGTCTGTCACGCCATAGAACGATGAGAGACCTTGGTCGAGCGCAAAACGGTCTTTCATCTGCACGGGGTCAAGCTGGCGAACATCTCGCAATGCGGCATCGTTTGCCGTCACTTCATCGGCCGTTACTTCACCAAAGGTGCTGGAGACTCGTTCGACTTTGTCAATGCCCATTGCGGCCTTGGTGGCTTCAATGTTGCTTTGGATGTACGGAATTTCGCGAGTGCTCACGTTTGGCTGAACAACGAATCGCTGAATGACTGCGGGATACACGGTGCCGGCGACGAGCGCTACGACAACCCACAAGCCAACTGCCATGACAGGCAAGCGCCAGCCACGCTGACGGATGTTCCACAACAGAAGTGCTGTCACTGCGAGCGAAACAAGGATCATCAAGTTGAGCGCTGGCAACTGTGCCTTTACATCGGTGTACAACGCACCACGCACCACACCACGTTCTGATGACGTGAGGTCGTACTTCGACAACCAGTAGTTGGCGGCACGCAATAGAGCAGCGCCGGCGAGAAGAACAGACAAGTGCACCTTGGCCTGTGGCGTCACACGCTGCACGCGGTCTTGCGGACGAATGCTTCCGTTAATGAAGTGGAATGCGGTGACGACGATGGTGGCGAGCACCAACATGCCGAATGTCCATGCAACTACAAACTGTGCGAATGGCAAGCGGAATACATAGAAGCCAACATTTGCCTTGAACAATGGATCACCGACTGCGAATGCTTGACGGTTGCGGAACATCAACCAGTTCTGCCATTCGCCAGATGCTGGAACACCAAGCATGAGACCAATCACAAGTGCAATGGCGATGCGTAATTTGCCACGGCTCTTTGCGGTCGCTTCGCGAATGCGCATCACTGTTTGATCTTCGGGAGTATTCGGCAAGGTCAACGGCGCAACCTTGTCGGCAATCAGCAAGTTCACAAGCACGAATGCAAAACAACCGAATGCAAAGATTGCGGCAAGTTCAAACTTGCTCCGCATGATTGCCCAATACACATCGCTGTGACCAACGCTGTCAAACCACAGTACGTTTACATAAAAAGACGAAAGACTTTTCGCTGAGAACGCCAAGAGCAATACAACGCCGATGATGGCGGAGATGATGATTCGCCCTCGTGAAGGCTTCCCAAAATTGGGAACTCGAAACACTGGCCCTCCCGGGCCACGGGGGGGAAGATCAGAACTGTTACGCACGCATCAGGACGCTAGTCCTGAACGGGGCAAACAAGACAGCGGCAACCAGGATGTGCTGGTGGTAATGCGTGCCCTGTCGGGAATTCCTCACCCTTTGCAACTGCGCCGGAGAGAGAATTGTCCTCACACTCACTGCAGCATTCAGAGGTTGGGTCGACCATCCAGCTGATGCGTGCATTTGGCTCAAGTGCCAAGAAGCCACCCTTGCTGTACGACGAGCATGCAATGTCGTCTACTTGCTGGTCGATGAGATCGGTCTTCCATTTGCGGTAGACGTCACGCATGAGGCTCGCGAGAATCTCACGGTCGCCTTCTGCTTCACCGATGGCAATACGGGTGTCCTCACGGAAGCCTGCAATCAGACCAGCAGTAATTGTGTCCTTCACGTGGGCAGAGATTGCCTTTTGTGTAACACGGCGACTAGATCCGCCTGAGGCCTTCACCGACTTCGCGCCTGCGCCGGCTGCCGACATGGTGTCCTCGGCGACGGAGACTGCGTAGCGAGTCGCATGTTCATCGATTGTTCCGAGAATCGCGTCCATCTCCAAGGATGAGCGCTTGCCACGAAGGTGTTCAAGAACATTGTTCTGCTCATCTGCAAGAACACGCTTCAACTTGCGAGCCATGGTGACAACCAGGCTGGACAAGGCCTCATCACGCTCTGCAAAGCGAGCGGGATCAGCAGCAATGATTTCCTGCTTTGGCTTCGACTTTTTCTTGCTGGCCTTCTCAGCCTCAGCAACTGGTTCAGCCGCTTCTACTTTTGCAGCCACGTCAGCCGTGCTGCCCGCGCGTAGTTTTGCGAAGATGTCATCAACACCCGATGGGGCTTTTGTTGGCCTCGCTTCCACCACAGGAACTTCTGACACTGCTGGTTCTTCGATTTCAACGACGATTTCTGGAGCAACTTCAGGAACATCGTTTCCACGACGTCCGCGGCCAAACAACGACACAACGTTTGTTTGCGTTGCATCTGACGGTGCAACTTCTACTTCAGGAATTTCAACAGGTTCGTCTTCGTAACGCGACATGCCATGCACTGGATGATCTGCAGAGATCACCGCAGTTTCAATAATTTCTTCAACAGCTTCTGTAATGACATCTTCGATGACATCAACAATTTCTGGTTCTGAAACCTCGATGATTATTTCACCCGTGATGTCGTTATCCATATCGCCGGCAGTTTCAATAACTTGAGCAGTCTCGTGATCAAAAATCACAGTTGTTGTTACTGAGGCTTCAACTGTCTCAACAACTTCGGCCGTCTCATGATCGAACATCTTTGCGGTTGGATGCTCTGGATTGACAATGGGGATAGGGCCAGTTGTTGGCGACAAATCCACAATGAATTCAGGCTCATCGTGCGCATCTTGCAAACCGTTGATGACGTCTTCACTTGCAAGTCGAGCACGTTCAAATGCATTCAGCAAACGATCGCGGCCATGCAACAGCTGTTCAATTTGTCCACGTGCTGCATCACGACGGCGTGACAATTCCGACAAAACTTTTTCACGGTACGCACGGGCTTCGTTGACCATGTCACGACCCTGCTGCTTTGCCATTTCAATTTCAGCTTCGGCATCATGCGCTGCGTCTTCGTTAATGCGTGCGGCTTCGATCATGGCTGATTCACGAATACGCGCTGCATCTTCTGCTGCATCTTTTACGAGGCGAGTTGCAGACTCTTCTGCACGATCACGAATTTGTGTGCTGGCATCGCGTGCAGTCGAAAGAACTCGAGCTGCTTCTTCACCTAAGAGTGTCGTGACTGTCTCTTCGTCGAGGCGTCCAGGGGCAGACATGCCACTGGTTTGCATCGTGCGCAATTCGTTCTCAAGGAACCTTTCACGCTCCTGGAGACGAGCAAGCTCCGCGGCAACCATGCGCAGAAAATCGCGCACTTCGCCTTGGTCGAAACCGCGACGGTTAGTGGGGAACGATGCCGAGCCCACCGCTGCCGGTGAGGATGGGTCGGGACGTGAGAAAGAAATAGCCATGACCCCTCCACAGTACGGTGCCCTAGGGGGTCAAAAGTGGCATTATCCACAGGCCAGCAGAATCGGGCAAGCCTTGTGCTGAAAGGGTGAACTACTTTTTCAGGCTCTTCGGCAGCGGCGCGCCGCCGTTCTTTGCCAGTTGCTTCAACGCCTCATCCAACGTGGCCACCTGAACAATGCGCACCCCGGAACCAGCAGCGGCTCGAGCAGCCTTCATTTCATCAGAAGACTGACCCGCGGGAACCAGGAACAAGGACGCTCCGGAGTCCCTCACTGCAATGGCCTTTTGCTCGAGGGCACCGATAGCCCCCACATGCTGCAATTCATCCATGGTGCCGGTCGCAGCAACGCGACCCTTCCCCATCAGATTTCCCGGTGTGAGTTCATCAAGCAAAGCCAATGTGAAGGCAAGACCTGCAGAGGGGCCGCCGATATCGGTTGTGCTGATGTTCACCTCAAACGGCAGTCGTGTCACACGTGTGTCCGCTGGGATGAAACCGATGATGGCGCGTTCATCATCAGGGTTCGCCATCAAAGTGACCAGAACATTCTTCGGCTTGCGTGTGGCTGGATCATCTTCCGGAGCGAGATACGGCAACACGGTCAACTTCACCACGTCGCCCACAGAGTGTTTCTTAATTTCCACTGCCAACTTCGACAGCGTTGGTGTGGCCACACCATCCATATGAGTGATTTGCTCCCCCACATGAAGATTCACGCACGCTGAGTTCTCTGCGGGAGCACCTTGACACACCAATTCCTCAATGAGAATGGGCCCTTCTTCGAGTTTTGCGTCAAGGCCCAATTTGCTCATCGCGACGAATTCAGCAATTTGCTTTGCACCAGTCATCGCTTGGAAACCAAGACGGCGAGATGTTGTTGGAGTCTGCTGACCGAAGTGATCACGGTACGTATCGACACGGACATGTGGATCAATCCATCCGAGGATGGAGTCCAACACAGAAAGTTGTCCACCGAAAGCCGTGACAAATCGAATGCCGTTGTCAGCCACATAACGCTGTGGAACTGCTCCACCTTCATGAGCAGGCATGAATCCAATTCGCGGCGACACTTCCATGGCCTCACCTGGTGCAAGTTCCCACCGTTGGATGCGCACCGTTGCCATCACCAAAATCGTGAGCAAGATGACCCACGACACAGTGATCAAAGGCAGAGCAACACGCAAGGTGCGAATGTCCGCAGGTACTGATGGCGGCGGGAGGGGTACGCTTTCCTCGTTCATGAGTTCTTCGGTCATTTCTCTGTCACTCCTGTCGGTGTCGTCAACCGGTACTGCGGTGCGTGCCGTATGGGTAGTGGCGTTGGCATTGCTCGCATTATGGATTGTCGACCGCATGAAGCCTGCCACGCCGCGACGCCCTATTCCTGTGCGGGTCGACAACAAATTGACTCCCCTGTACCGCGAACCCGATCAACAGCAGCGCCGCAAGGCCATTCTGAATTTGTCGGCCGGTGCCCTCATTCTCGGTGCACTCATTGCATGCATCGTCGGTTTCATGCTCACCATTGCTCTTGAGCTGGTGGGCGGTCTTCTCAAGGCTTAAGTCATGTTGATTGACCAGCGATTCGCTGTTATCGAAGCTGGTTTCAACGGCGACATTGCAACAGCCACCGCAGGTCTCACATCTGCGGACGACGCAGTCCGTGCCAGCGCTATTCGTTCCTTGCATCGACTCAACGCATTGACGTCAGAACATGTTGCACAAGGAATTGCAGACTCTTCCGCTGAAGTCCGACGCACCACCGTCGAATTCGCTGCGCCATTTCATGATGTTTCCATTCACCACCTGATGAACGACTCTGATGTCTTTGTTTCGGAAATGACCGCCTGGTGCATCGGTGAGCGTGTCCCTGCAAGTGATGAAGAAGTCGAAGCATTAATTCTTCAGACAACGACACACGACGAAGCAATTGTTCGTGAAGCATGTGCAGCAGCACTCGGTTCGCTCGGCGATGAACGAGGACTACCGGCCATCCTTGCTGCGTGCGACGACAAGCCTGCAGTGCGGCGCCGTGCAGTGCTTGCCCTTGCTCCGTTTGAAGGCGACGAAGTTGATGCGGCCCTCACAAAGGCTTTGGAAGATCGCGACTGGCAAGTACGTCAGAACGCAGAAATCTTGTTGCACCCTCGCGACTAGCGCCTCATTTTCTTCAGCGCTGCTACTCGTTTTGTTTCGCATTTGTCATGCACGAAACATTCTTCAAGATGATCGTTAATCATCCCCATCGATTGCATAAATGAATACATCGTGGTGGGGCCGACAAATTTCCAACCGCGCTTTTTTAAATCTTTGGACAACGCAATTGCCGAAGGTGACGTTGTTGACAATCCAGAAGGATGCGACGAATTTCCATCGCGACCTTTGGGTGCATCCGGCGCAAAACTCCAGAAATGCTTCGCTATTGAACCTGTGTCTTCGATGAGTTCTAATGCGCGAGCAGCATTGTTAATTGTTGCTTCAATTTTTCCACGATGACGAACAATTCCCGCATCACCCATCAACCGATTGATGTCTTTCTCCGTAAAACGCGCAACAGCATCCAAGTCAAAGTTGGCGAAAGCCATGCGAAAATTTTCACGCTTTCGAAGAATCGTTAACCAACTCAAACCTGATTGAAATCCTTCGAGACAGACCTTCTCGTACAAACGTTGATCATCAGTGACAGCAAAACCCCACTCGGTGTCGTGGTACTTCTGATACGGCACATCCTCGCCCGGCCACCAACAGCGCAACTCACCCTTTGATGTCGGACGCAACCATTCAAGAGAAGACATGTTCTGAATCCGTTCTGTTATCTCTCGAAGTGATTCGAGTACGTCACGGAACCAACTTGAATCGAGTACGAGCTATAGAACTCTTCAATGCCTCGTGCTCGCGCGGCCACATGTTCAGGATGATCGCGCCATGCATTGTGCGACTCTTGATTTGCGAACGTCACGATCGTCACTCGTTCGCCATCGGCAGATGCGAAGGTCTTGGAATCGACGAAGCCTGGCATTGCTCGAGCAAGTTCGGCGATGTGTGGAGCCAGAGCGCCATATTCCTCCCCGGCTCCATCAACGAGTCGATTTCGAAAGATGGTGATGATCTCAGGCTCGCGCGATGTCATGGCTCCAGTGTTCCACGGCTCTCTAGGGTTTCTCCGAGTTATTTGCACTAGGCAAATAGGGCTACGGTGACCTCATGGCGAAAGAATCCTCAGTCCCCGGCTTTACAAAGACACGACTGGGACTAGTTCTCGGCGCTCTCGCGACGGCCACCATGCTGGCGAATCTTGAAACGTCCATCATTGCCACGGCGCTTCCCAAAATTGTTGGTGACTTCAACTCTTTTGAAAGTTTTGCGTGGGTCGGCACCGCATACATCGTCACCTCCGCCATCTCTACTCCGCTCTTAGGAAAGTTGTCGGACCTCTACGGTCGTCGCCGCATCTTTCAAATGACGATGTTCATCTTCCTCGTTGGATCATTCCTCTGTGGCGCCGCAGGTTCGATGGGGCAGCTCATTGCAGCACGAGCATTCCAGGGACTTGGAGGCGGAGGTATCCAAGCGCTCTCATTTGCTGTCATCGGCGACATCATCCCGCCACGTGATCGCGGTCGATACATCGGCTACTTCACACTTGCGTTTGTCGGCTCGGCACTTCTCGGACCACTTGTTGGTGGCTTCATCATTGACCACTACTCATGGAAGTGGATCTTCTGGATCAATGTTCCATTCATTCTCATCGTTGGCACGGTTACACATTTCGCTCTCAAGCTTCCGTTTAAGCGAAAAGAAGCAAAACTCGATTTTGCAGGAGCAGGGCTTCTCTCATTCACCATCGCTTCATTGATGATTGGCTTGGAACAGGGACGCAACGGCTGGACAGAGACGAATGTTCTCGTTCTGTTTGGACTCGCAATCATTGGTCTTCTCGGCTTTATCTACGTTGAACAACGTGCAACTGAGCCAATGATTCCGTTGCGTTTGTTCTCCAACAAAGTGGTGTTCCGTAGCGCAATGTTGGGCATGTGTGCCGGAACAATCGTGTACGGATCAGGTTCTTTCTTGTCGTTGTATTTCCAGGATTCATTATTTGTGTCTCCCACAAACTCAGGACTTCGAAGCCTTCCGCAGATGATTGGCGTAACTGCTGCAACCTTTGGCGTGGGCCGTCTCATCGCGAAGACAGGTCGCTACAAACCATTCCCCATTATCGGATCAGTACTTGCAACGCTTGCGTTACTTGCAATCGCGCAAATTAACGGCAATACGAATTACATGTTCCTTGTAGTCCCCATGATCTTTATGGGATTCGGATCAGCATCAATTTTCACTTCGACTTCCATTGCAAGCCAGAACGGTGTGGAGTTTCATGACCTCGGCGTTGCGACAGCAACGGTGATGTTCTTTAGGTCTCTTGGCGGTTCTTTCGGTCTAGCCATCTTTGGCACCATTCTGAACTCCACCATTCGCCATGAAATTCCTGCACGCGTTGCGAACATTGCTGCAGCCGATGCATCCAAATTGATTCGTTCTCCACAGAAAATTCAGGAGTTGGCAGACATTCCTCGTCATGCCGTCGTCGACAGCATTGCATTGGGCGTGAGCCGTATCTATTGGTGCTGTGCGGCAATCATGGTGATTGGTTTCATCCTTGCCCTCTTGCTTCCAGAGATTCCGTTGAAGCAGCGCGCCGGACTTTCAGATGCTTTAGAGGACACCGCTCCCGCTCACTAATTGATGTGCTTATTTCAGGGCACTCAGTGCGTGATTCACGCGATCCAACAATTCTTGAATCTCTTCGTTCGTCAATCTCTTCTCCAACATCGAGACATAGACCTCTGATTCCTTCGTCAGGTGAAGAGTTACGACGGCATGAAGTCCATATAAAGCGGCACGTAATCGATTCGCTTCAAACGTGTTGATTTCATCATTGCTATTCAGAATGTGATGAAGCTTCTCGAGCTCTGTTGTGAGGTGCCGTATTTCAACAATGTCGTGCGACATTGTGTTCGTTGCACTCAAAGATCCAAACATTTCCCCCACCACTGGATACAACACTGCGTGCGACACTTCGCAAAACGGAATGAGCTCATTCGCGAGGAATCGGATGCAATCGTCAACTCCGTCACGAATATCGCCGAGCGGTGAAATTCCAATTGAATCCGCTGTTGAAGAAAGTGAATTCACTTTCGATAGAAGCGTTTTATGCATCTCATCAATTTGTTCAAATTTCGACATGTGCCCTCGTTTCTTATGACGCATTGCAATGTATGAAGTCGGCCGTTGAAGTGCGAGAGGAATCAATACTGAATAGTTTCTGGCAAATTTTGAGTAGATTCATCATCATGAGTCGTGTCAGCACCTACATCAACTGCCTCGGAAACACCGAGGAAGCGTTCAACTTCTATGCCAAGGCGTTTGGTAACCCAGTTATCAATCTCACCCGTTTCGCAGATGCAGGAATGCCACTTGCCGAAGACGATCTCCAGAAACTTCTCCATGTTGAATTGGAAATTCTTGGCGGCCATATGTTGATGGGCACCGACATGTTGGAATCAGCTGGCCATGTTCTCAATCTTGGCAACAACATCAGCATCAATCTTGAGCCAGACACCAAGGAAGAAGCAGACCGTATTCACGCTGCTCTCTCGCAAGGCGCACAAGAAGATTCAGGCCTCAGCGATATGCCTTGGGGTGCTTACTGGGGAAGCTGGCTCGACAAGTTCGGCATTCGTTGGATGATCAACGTCACGAACTCCTAAGAGTTCGTCAAGCTGGCGACGCAACCAATACTGGGATAACGCGCGCGGTCTTGGCGCGATAGTCGTTGTACTGAGGGAACACTGCAGCAGATCGTTCCCACCATGCATCGCGCTCTTCGCCGGACACTTCGCGCACGGTGTACGCAAGTGCCTCAGGACCATCTTGAACAAGAACTTCGTTAGGGTTCGCCAACAAGTTGGAATACCAATCGGGATTCTCGTCTGAACCACCACGTGATGCGACAAGTGCATATTCGCCGTTGTGTTCGACCCGCATCAATGCGATCTTGCGGACATTGCCAGACTTTGCACCGCGCATCGTCACGATGATGACGGGGATACCCGTATCCAGCAACGTATTGCCTTCCTTGCCACCTGACTTTTCGTACGTCTCAATCTGATTGCGCACCCATTCACTGGTGCTGGGTACGTATGTTCCTTCAAGATGAGCCATATATGCAGTGTAGAGGCGCCATATTTACCAAGTGGCAACCCTTTAATCCCCCAACTGACTACCGTGACTACGTGAGTTCTGCCCCATCACCTGCAACATTGATGCGTTGCCCCGTGAACACAACCGTGACCGAGTTGACGGAATATGTACGCCGCGATGGTGGTGTGGTGATTGAGGGCCTATTGACGCCACATGAAACCAGCGTGCTTCATGATCAGTTGCAGGTGCATGTCGAGCGTCGCTCGCCCGGATTTCGTGAAGATGCGGGCGACGATGAGTTCTATGGTCGCAAGACAGTGCGCATCCAGGGCCTTGCAGCAAAAAGCCGACAGTTCGTTGATTCTGTTCTCCTCAACGAAATTCTGCTTGGCATTGCTGACAACATCTTGTTGCCCAACTGCGGCAATTACTGGATGAGCCAATCCGAAACGATCTATATTGCGCCCGGCAACCCTGCACAGGCACTGCACCGCGATGACATCAATTGGTCTTTCGCTGCTCGCCAGGGAATAGATCTTCAGATGTCTGCACTTATTGCATTGGGTGATTACGACGCAGAAGTGGGCGCAACGATGGTCGTGCCTAATAGCCATCTCGATGGATATGACGCACCAATTGATGTCTCACTCGCGCAACCCGTAGAAATGAATCCTGGCGATGCACTCATCTACCTCGGCAGCCTTGCCCATGGTGGCGGCGCGAACAACAGTGCCAACCGCATTCGTAAAGCTCTCTACATCGGGTTTCTACTGGGATGGCTCACCCCCGAAGAGGCAGTTCCCTTAGCGATCCCACTTGAAGTTGCACAGACTCTTCCGACTCGCGCACGTGCATTACTAGGACTGTCGAGTGTCCGTGGCAATACGGCGACTGAAGGCGTTGAATCATTCACTCAACTATGGCAATTAGATAAAGACCACCTTGATCAACTTGGTGGCACTTTTATTCAGGATTAGCGATTCTCCGTCGCGACATTGAGAACGCGACCAAGTTTGCGATAACTCGAACGGAATGCCTCCAGAACGTCCGGGTTTCCAATGAACTCTTCAGGAAGACCCTCTTGAGTCACCGTGATGAGAGTTCCACCATTCTCTGGCGTGAACGTCTGCGTCGAAAGAAGTTCTGCTCCCATGAAGTCGGGTTCACCGAACACCCAGCGGTGTGGTGCTTCTAACTCTTTAATGATTCCTTTGTTGGGGTTCACATCACCTGATTCATCAAAGACCATGTTGAACTCAAAGCGTCCACCTACTTCTAACTCCATCACGATGGAATCCAGTGGAATGCTCAGGCCTTCCGGTGCGAAGAACTGATGAAAGAGCTCCGGAGTTGTAAAGGCATTCCACACCACTTCAGGAGTTGCTGCGACCCAATGGGAAATTTTCAGAACAGCAGACACCGGATTACTTTCCAGCCGACTTCAACGCTGCGTTTGCCGCTTCCGCAAGCAGACCAATGCGATCGGTCTTGTGTCCATTGGCAGGAAGACTCAAAGTGAATCCATCAATCCCAAGTTCTAAGAACTCAGACAATTTCTCTCCGACGGTGTCGGAATCGCCACACAAGATGAATGCTTTCATCATCTCGAGGACATCACTATTCCAGCCCTTTGCAACAGCAATTTCTTCAAGGTCTTTGTGTGCCTCTTCCATCGTGGGAGCTACACACACCATCATCTGCTTCGTCACTTTGATTTCCGAACGATTGCGGCCGAGACGTTCACAATGCGCATCGAGTGCAGCCAACCGCTCCGTGACTTCTTCGATAGTGCGTGACGTGAGATTGGACTCATCGGCGTACTGCGCGACCATGCGAAGTGTCTTCTTCAAACCACCACCACCAATCATGATGGGGATTCGGGATACAGGTGCTGGGAAGTTCACCGCATCTGTTGCTTGATAATGCTTGCCCTGAAGTGTGGCTTTCTCGCCGCGCAACATTGGGATGATGATCTGCAACGCCTCTTCGAGTTTTTCAAAACGATCTGTAAAGGTTCCAAATTCAAATCCAAGTTGCTTGTGTTCCAATTCGAACCAGCCGGCACCGATACCCAATGTCGCTCGGCCATTTGAAACAACGTCAAGCGCAGTCACTGTCTTCGCCAACAATGTTGGATTGCGATAGGTATTGCCAGTCACCAATGCGGACAAGCGCACCTTGCTGGTGTGCTGGGCAATAGCTGACAGCAACGTGTAGCACTCAAACATAGCTTCGTCGGGCGTTCCGAGTCCGGGCAATTGGTAAAAGTGATCCATCACGAACACTCGGTCGAATCCGGCATCTTCAGCTGCTTTTGACTGAGCAATCACGCTTTGAAAAATTTGATTGCCCGTTGTGTTGGGGTAGGTGAAGTTGGGGATTTGGTAACCGAGGCGAGTCATGATGCTTCCTTAAAGTTGAGATTCTTTTCTACCCACATATTTGGGTATTCAATGCCGTTGTGAGTCTTTATGTATGACTCGCGGATGGAATAACCCATCTGAAGAAAAAGTCCTCGAGCCGAAAATGAGACATCTGCAGTGATTTGCGAATAATGACGTCGAACGGCCTCTTGTTCCAGTGCATCAACCAACAAGCGTCCAACACCCATTCGTTGTTGACGCGGCGAGACATAAAGGAGATCAATCTCTCCCTCGCCAGATTCTCGTACTGCAAGATTTCCGAATCCAACAATCGCGTCTTCACGGTGTGCGACCAATGAATAGGTATCGGCGATTACCTCTTGGATTCGCGCGATGGAGAATCCACTCGCCCATCCATTGATTTGTTCAGATGAGTAATGCCCGCCGACATTTTCTGAGATTCCTGTCCGAATCACTTCAAGAACTCGTGAAGCATCAGCCTCAGTAGCCGGTCGGAGATTCATACAGCGGTGGGCTTAGTAGGGCTCAACCGCAGGTGCGATAGAGGCATCACCCGTAATACGCGTGCGTGCGGTTTGACCGCGCTTTCCTGCGGCGACTAGCCCGGTAACACCAGCTAATCCCATTGTCGGCATATTGCCGTACACCGTTTCAACGGTCGCATCGGATAACAGAATTGTCTCGTGATAAATACCAACAGAGCCGTTATCGCGAACATGCTTATTGAAAGAGCGCCAAGCAGGAAGGTGGGCTGCATCTTTCATCTTCGAATACGCATCTAATTTTTCAAAAGATTCCCAGTACTGCCATACGAGGATGGTCTTGCCAGAGAGAAATGTTGATGGCTTCCCGACAAGACCTAAATCACGATTCTTCTGAAGTTCAATCAACATTCGTGGCATTGCCACGAAGACAGGCATCCATTTCCAGAACTGCCACAAACGATTAAATCTCATTCCAATTAGGAAGAGAACCTTCCCGTCCGCACCGACATCCGCAGTGAATCTTCCAGGATTGATTTTTGCCATGTACGGACAGTAACGGCTACCGAGAATTGAAACAGGAACTTCGATGACGAACTTTCTACGATGGAGAGATGTCAATCAAGGAATTCACCACTTCACACTCAAGCGATCTATCTCTTGAAGCCCTGTGGAAGCGAGTGATCCAGATTGAGGAATGGCCCGCATTCACTCCATCCATCACTTCGGCACATGTCGCTGGAAATGGTCAACTCGATATTGGTGCTCACGTTGTCATCAACCAACCTGGTGCCCCCGAGGCAACGTGGACCGTTACGGAATTCAACGAACAGAAATCGTTTACGTACGAAATGCGCCGGGCAGGTCTCGTCAGTGTTGCCCACCATGCAGTGGAGCCAACCGACACAGGCGGATCAGTTCTTCACGTGTCGTTTTCCATGCAGGGCCGACTTGCAAAAGTGTGGGGCGCACTGATGGGAAAGAAAATTAAAGAATTCCTTCAACTTGAAGTTGAAGGATTAACAAAGTCCTGAATTACAAGCTGTAGCGATACACATTTGTTTCGCGCTGCACAAAGCCAAGACGTTGATACAAACGATTGGCTGCTTCTCGTGATGGACGAGACGTGAGATCAACGGTGACTGCGCCGCGTGTACGTGCTTCATCTAGAGCCGCCTTATTGAGCGCTTCACCGACGCCATGACCACGAGCCGAACCGTCCACCACAACATCTTCGATCCATGCACGCAATCCGGTGGGTATGCGGAATGTCGCAAGCGTGAGCGAGCCAACAATCTTTCCTTCAACGCGGGCAATGAAAAGTACCGATGCCTCTGAAGAGACAATTTCCTGCAATTCATTCACGCTCGGAGGTGGGTTTGAAGAAGAAAGTTGAGGAATCAGCATTTCGAATGCAGAAACAAGTTCTGGAGTGACTTCGGTGGCCCGTTCAACGACAACTGACATGCCCTCCACCCTGCCACAACATGAACAAATTCCACCGTTATCAACAGGGAAATTTGGGAATTTCATGCGCCAAAAAGGGCGGTAGATTTTGACCTTAATGACGGCATCAGATCACGTCCGCTGGTTATCGAGCCCAAAGCTCCACAACCCCACGGTCATCGCTGCATTCAGCGGTTGGAACGACGCAGCAGACGCAGCAAGCACCGCAGTGCGCACACTCGTTGATGCATGGCACGCAGAACCTCTTGCCGAAATCGACCCTGAAGAGTTCACGGACTTTGCAACCATTCGCCCTTCTGTGCGACTTGAAGATGGCATCACGCGCTCCATTGTGTGGCCGAAGGTGAACCTCTGGCACGCCAGCACTCCCGGTGCCGATGTCATCCTCGTTCTCGGACCCGAACCAAGCTTGAAGTGGCGACTTTTCTCCGAGCAAATCATCGGAGTCGCTACGCGTTACGACGCAGCAATGATTCTTTCGCTCGGAGCACTTATCGCAGAGGTTTCACACCGCGGCGAAGTGCAGGTTATGGGCACAGCAAACGACGATGCCACTATCGAGCGTTTTGACCTGCGTCGCTCCCGCTACGAAGGCCCCACAGGCATCATCAGCGTTCTGCACGATGGATGCTCACAATCCTCCATCCCATCAGCTTCGTTGTGGGCTGCAGTTCCTGCCATCGCATCGCAGATTCCTTCACCGAAAGCCGCTAACGCGTTGATTGCACGTGCAGGTGAAATCATCGGAACACCTTCTCCGCTCGGCGCGCTTCACAACAAGATTGTTGATTACGACAATCGCGTCGAAGCGATGATTGAGGACGACGAAGATCTTCGTGAATATGTGGAGCGCATCGAAACGCTCGGCGAAGATGCTTTTGGACTCGATAATCCAAATCAACTTGAGTTTGACTTCAGTGACTCTGATGAAGACGACGATGCTGAAGAGAACATCGACACCTTGGTTGATGAAGTTGAGCAGTTCTTACGCGACCAAGACGGTCAGTAAGCGCTACATCCCTTCTTCGCCGCGCCACATCTGTTCGCGTGGCGCATCAAATGTTGCTGGCTTGACAGTTCCGTTAATCGCAGCGAAGGCCATATCGCCCCACCATTGAGCTCCGGCTGTTGGCGTAGGAAGTTCATCGGGGCCAAACCAACCAACGTCAGCTGTCTCAAGTGGATGACCATTTAGTTCTCCACCCGTTGCCTTCAAATGGAAGAGCAACATGTACATACCGAAGCGTGAGAAACCCATACGCATGCCGTCGACGACGCCCAGCAATTGCAAAGGCTCTGCGTGGATACCCGTCTCTTCTTCCACTTCTTTCATCGCAACTTCCGCTGGCGAATATCCAACATCAGCCCAACCAGTGGGATACAGCCACACGCCACTGTCTTTTCTTTTGACAAGAAGAATCTTTCCTTCGTCGTTTCCAACGATGGCACCAATCGCAACTTTGGGAGTGACGTAACCAGGGACGCCCTCACCAATCGATTCCATCCACTCTTGAACAAAGTGATCTTGTTCGCGACGAACTTCTAGCGCCTCATCTGCGGATGATTTGATATCGCCTGCAACCTTCAGGACTTCTTCATAGCGCTCACGCTCATACAAGCTCTGTGTGAATCCCATGCCTGTCCGCGCAATTGCAGAAAGTGTCTCACTCCACCGAATGAGATGGCGGGTGAAGTCTTGAGGTGTTGCGTCGCTCACGAGAAGAACCCTAGCCCTATGAGGAATTACGCGAGAGCGTGAAGAATCGCTCGGGCAATTTCGTCTTTATATGACTTGTCGGAGATGCGACCTCCACCCGATTCGCGAACATAGAAGGAGTCCACTACTTCATTGCCCAGCGTCAACACACGTGCGTGTCGAATGTCGAGGCCCAAATCCGCGATGGCCTTCGTGATGCGATGCAGCACACCCACCATGTCTGGTGCACGCACTTCAAGGAAAGTTGCGTTTGACGATGCTGTGTCATCAAATCGCACCGTGGGTGCAGAGGGTTTTAGTGCTGATGTTGCTCGACGTGGACGAGCATTAGCTGCTCGATCTGCAAGTCGAGATTCAAGCGCGAGTCGTCCCGACAACGCACGTTCAAGATTTGAAACGATCGGTTCCCAATCAATGTCTCCATGAGGGCTGATCACACGGAATTCCGAAGCAGCCATTCCTTGTTCATCAGAGTGTGCTTCGGCCCCTAAAACGTCGAGGCCACTGAGTGCAAGAACACCTGCAACTTTGCTGAACGTACCGGGGCGGTCAGGACTCACAACGGTGACGCGATCAGGAAGAGCCCGAATTGCTACATCGCCTGTCGCCATCATTTCCAACACACCTGCATCGGGGAAGAGACGCCACATCACTTCTTGCACATCGCCGCCACCAAGAACATGGCGCGTGCGATCAACGAGAAGTGCAATCAGTTCTGATTTCCAATCGCTCCATGCAGAAGGTCCAGTTGCTTTCGAGTCAGCTTCCGTCAACGCATGTAGAAGGTCGAGCACAACAACACTGCCCAACCGCTCCGCAACCATTGTGATGGTTGCGTCGTCTGAAAGGTCGCGACGTGTTGCAGTGTCGGCCAGCAACAGGTGATGTTCAATGAGCGAACAAACGATGCTCTTATCGGCATCAGAGAGTCCCATACGCGAGCCAATGACATCGAACATTTCAACGCCCACTTCGGTGTGGTCGCCTGGATATCCCTTACCGATGTCGTGGAAGAGCGCGCCGATCACCAAAAGGTCAGGTCGCGCAACACGATCAATAACGGCGACAGCATTCGCCACTGTCTGCCATAGATGACGGTCAACGGTGTAGCGATGGAAAGCATTGCGTTGCGGCTTACTGCGCACTGGTGCCCATTCGGGAAGAACGCGCACCAACAAGTTGCGTTGGTCCAAAGATTCCAAAACAGGAATCGCAGCTTCACCCTCAAGCAGAAGTGCGACAAGATCATCACTCGCGCCAGCAGGCCACGGGTCTGGCCACTTCGGAGATTCCTGACCCAAACGGTCTAGTGATGGACGATCAATTCGCACACCTAAACGCGCTGCAGCGGTGGCGACACGCAAGAGAAGCGTGGGGTCATCGGAAACATTGACCTCTTCATCAAGATGGACTTCGCCATTGAGCAACTCAACACCTGGTGCGATTGATTGCGGGATGCTGGATCGATTCGCAGGTGGGTCGAGTCGCGACCATGCCTCGTCAGAAATCCACGCAACGCGACGTCCCACTTCTGCAATCGCTGCCATCAACTCATCATCTGAGTCATACCCCGCAAGTGCGGCAACAGGCATTTGATCTTCAAGTCGAAGAATTTCATTGGGGCGACCCGTATGACGATGCAAGGCAACACGGACATTGAGTAACACTTCATTGCACCACTCCAATTGGGAGGAATCACCGGGCAATAGTTCAAGTCCCGCTTTTACAGCCCACTGCAAAGCATGGATGTCACGAAGTCCACCCATTCCTTCTTTCAAGTTCGGTTCAAGAAGAAATGCCACTTCACCATCTTTTGCATAACGCTCAAGAATGCGTGTGTGTAATTCGATTAACCACTCGCGGCCACGCTTACGCCAACTATCACCGGCTTCCGCAATGACTTGCTTGCCAAGAGTTTCATTTCCTGCAATGACTCGCGCAGTGACTAACGCTGTTGCCGTATCTAGATCTGTTCCACACAACTGAATGGTTTCTTTTGGTGTGCGCACTGCATGGCCAAGCTTGATGCCTGCGTCCCACACCGGATACCAAATACGAGAAGCGATGTCGCTGATGTCTTTGACGTTCTTGTGCACTAACAGAACATCCAGGTCGCTTTGAGGTGCAAGTTCTCGACGGCCGTATCCACCAACTGCAATTAATGCGATGTCATCACGCTTCTTCACATCGGAAGTTGCCTCATCGAACAATTGCGCCAGCCACGAATCGGTTGCGGCGGACATTGCCTGACACGCGGTCAAACCACGCAGAGACAAATCACCTGCGATGTCCTGACGGCTAACCATGGTGTGAGCGTACGGTGCCCGCAGAAGCCGGAAGCCCAGTTCGACGATGGTTCACATGCTTTTTACAATTCGGGCCACCAGCCACGAAGAAGGTGCGAAATTAGGAAATTTTTCCTTCGTCTCGGCGTCGTGTCAGCACTGTGGCGGCCTTCCAGGCACCCCAACTAATCCCTGCATCATGGACATCATCGGAAAGGTCTCGCCAGGTCAGTGGTCCAAATGCGTAGGTGTCGTGAGGCATCACTTGAGCGTCAAATGCGTCTCGATGCGGAACGGGCACTTCAGCCGTCATTAACGCTTGGTTTGCAAAGACATTTGCTTCTCGGATGACCTGCAACGGGTTGAAGCGCTGCTTGTCGACATCTGTAGCGAGAAGTGCCAGCAAGTCACCGGAAACCTGCTCCAGTGTTTGCGTAATGACTTCTTCAATTGCGCTCATGAGATCGGCGCCAGCATTCACGCCGCCATGCGAAGAGATCTCCAGCATCCGACGGCTGACCCACGAAGGCACCGCAGCAATGACGGCGTCGTACAAATCTTGTGGGTACGTGTCCAAATCATTTCGAGACACATTCATACCGACCAACTTACCGACCGATAGAACGCACTCGATTATTCCCACGATTACGGGACGAAAGTACACTCAAAGAGCAACGCACGGAGGCCTCGATGACGTTTACACCCACCACGCCTGCTGGATTCCCTGGCACTATTGGCAAGACAATCGCAGAGTCGACTCCGTACTTCCCCGATCACAATCCAGGTGCGGGCAAGCCCAACATTCTCATTGTGTTGCTTGATGACGTCGGCTTTGCCGACTTCGGTTGCTACGGCGCCGAGAACAACACTCCGACCATTGACGCAATCGCACAACGTGGCTTGCGCTTCTCTGGTTTCCACACCACAGCAATGTGCTCCACAACTCGCGCAGCACTTCTCACTGGTCGTAACCACCACTCGGTGGGCGTTGGATGTCTCGCCAACTTTGACAGTGGCTATCCCGGTTACCGCGGCAAGATCACGCACGAAGCCGGAACATTGGCAGAGATGCTGCGCCCTCACGGGTACCGCAATTACATGGTGGGTAAATGGCATGTCACGCCACTCACCGAGACTGGCCCCACAGGTCCATTTGATGGATGGCCACTCGCACGTGGGTTTGATCGTTTCTACGGTTTCCTCGATGCGGAAACAGACCAGTACAGCCCCGAAGTTGTACGCGATAACACACACGTCACTGCACCAGGCACGTACTGGACTGGGTATCACCTCACCGAAGACCTCATCGACAATGCAATTACGTACGTTGCCGATCACACGGCAGGAGCACCTGATGCTCCGTGGATGATGCTTCTTGCACCCGGTGCTTGTCACGCGCCGCACCAAGCACCCGTTGAATACATCGACCGTTGCGAAAAGAATTATCTCGATGGTTGGGATGCAGCGCGCGAGCGTCGCCTCGCAAATCAGATCAAGTTAGGCATTGTTCCACCTGACACAGAATTGCCACCGCGCAATGAATGGGTCCTTCCATGGGAGGACGTACCAGTGGAACAAAAGCCGCTGTCCGTTCGCCTCATGGCTGCATACGCAGCAATGCTCGAACACTTTGATGACCACCTTGCACGCCTCGTCAAGCAACTTGAAGATTCAGGGCAACTCGATAACACCGTCATCATGGTGATGAGCGATAACGGCGCAAGCCAGGAAGGTGGACCATTCGGTTTCGTCAATGCAATGGGCCCTTTCAACCTCATTGCTGAAAGCATCGAAGACAAGATCGCAAAGATTGATGACATCGGTGGACCCGATACGCACAGCAACTTCCCTTGGGGTTGGGCGATGACGGCCAACACTCCGTTGAAGCGTTATAAGCAGAACACGCACTCTGGCGGCATCCGTGATCCATTCCTTCTTGCTTGGCCCGGAGTTGTGAAAGACGAAGGTGGCGTGCGCCATAACTTCTGCCATGCAGTTGACCTTGCGCCCACAATTCTTGAAATGTTGGGTCTTGAAGCACCGACAACAATCAATGGCATTTCACAGATGCCTATTGAAGGTCAGTCATTCGCATCTGTGCTGAGTGACCCCACCGCAACCATCAAGCGCGGACCGCAATATTTCGAAATGTTCGGACACCGCGGCATTGTCGTTGATGGTTGGAAAGCAGTGGCGTATCACCAGATGGGCACAGCGTTTGAAGACGATGTGTGGGAGCTGTATCACCTCGCTGAAGACTTCAATGAGTGCAACGACCTCGCGGCGAAAGAGCCTGAACGACTTGCTGCATTAATTGAACTGTGGTGGCAGGAAGCCGACAAGAACAAAGTTCTTCCACTTGACGATCGCTTCGCGCCTCGATTTGCAGAGAACGCCGAACGTCATCGCGGAAACCGTTCGCGCTACACCTTCTGGAAAGGCATGGGCCACATTCCATCCGACGTCGCACCGGATTTGCGCAGTCGTTCGTACACCATCTCGGCATACATCGATGTTCCTGCAGAAGGCTGCGAGGGTGTCCTCATTTCTCACGGTGACTTAACCAGTGGATACAGCCTCTTCATCCGCGACGGTTATCTCGAACATGACCTCAACATTGGTGGCAGCCATCAGATGTTGAAGTCAGATCGAAAGATCACTCCCGGTGCTCACATCGTTGGTGTTCGCATGAAGCGCAATGGCAATGAGGGAACACTCACGATGTTCATCGATGATGTTGAAGTGGGCACCATGACCACCGAAAACATCTTCTGGCTCTTGATCTCATGGTCAGGACTTGACATTGGCCTTGACCGAGGAACGCCTGTGAGCCACTACAACTCACCATTCGTTTTCACGGGGGACCTCTTCAAAGTGGAAATCAACTTGGACGACGACCAAGTTCTTGACTTCCATGGCGCAAGCCGCGCCACCATGGCACGCGACTAATTACCGCCTGCCGCCAGCCGGCACATCGCGGAAGGGCATGTCCCTGTCCACTTCAGGTTCCTTTGGTAATCCCAAAATGCGCTCGCCGATGATGTTGCGTTGTACCTGGTCTGTTCCGCCACCAATGGAAGTGAAATACGCATTCAGTTGTGAATAGTTCGCATCACGTGCTCGTGGATTCTGATCGCCGTCAAGCGTTCCCTCTGCCCCCAACAATTCGCCTTGGATGTGTCCGGCAAAGTGCAAGAGACCACTCATCGCCAACTTTCCAAAAGATGCCAACGGAGATGAACCGCCACCAGCCGCCATTGCTTTGGAACGGTCATTGTTCCAATCATTTACCAAGCGCATGCAATGCAACTTCGCCAACTTTTGCCGCATCGCTGGGTCGGTATTTTTCCCAACAGATTGCGCAAGCTTTACTAATGACAAATCAGGCAATGGAATATGCCCCATTGCAGTTGCCGTTGCACCACCAGCTGGACCACGCGGTCCACGACGAGAGATACCCATCATCGCGCGTTCGTATGCGAGTGCACTCTGAAGCACCCACCATCCCTGATTGAGTTCACCCAACATATTGACGGCAGGAATACGTGCGTCGGTGATGAACACCTCGTTGAAGCGAGAGTCACCAGTTGCTTGTCGCAGTGGTCGTACTTCGACACCAGCCTGCTTCATTGGTAAATAGAAAAAGGAAATTCCGCGGTGCTTTGGCTGATCCCAATCGGTGCGCGCAATCAACATTCCGAAGTCGGCATCTTTGGCTCCCGAGGTCCACACCTTCTGACCGTTAATAATCCATTCGTCGCCATCGCGTACTGCAGTCGTACGAATGCCAGCTAAGTCAGATCCTGCGCCCGGTTCGCTGTACAACAAGCACATTGCGATTTCATCCATCAACAACGGACGAATGAATTTTGCCTTCAACTCTGCAGTGCCAAAACCAACAACAGCACCTGCCCACAAGTTGGACTTGTCTTGGCCGGTGCCAGGTGCCCCAGCTGCAATAAACAGGGCTTCTACTTCCATTGCAGTGTCGTCATCGAGAGCTCGACCCATGCAATCTTCTGGCCACCGCAATGCAGCCCATCGATGATCAATGACGAGTTCTTTCCATTTCGCCAAGTCCATCTCTGGCGACCAATGCGTCGCAAGAAATTCACGTGCTTCATCAATTACGTTTGCCATGCGCCCCACGTTTCAACAGCCATCAACTTAGACGCACCTCATTGCTGCATCGAAGTTCGAGCTAGAGAACTCGAGACTGGCGATACTTGCGAATGAGTCCAACTAATGAGAACGAACCAAGGATCGTGAACGCGCCGATGATGATTGCATAGGTCAATGCGGGCATGGACTTTCCCGCCGCCAACATGTAGAGATCTGGCGCAATAAACCCAACGACACCCATGACCCCCCACCAAAAGGCCGGTGTCCGACGATGGTCAATCAGGCTCGTCACACAACGGGCAGATCCGATTCCATAAGGAATCGAGGACCCAATCTCTACAACCGCGAAAATCATCGTGTTGACGCCATATTTCGAAAGCCACGTATCGACCGCGAAAATGCGAAAACATGCCCACCCAGCCACCGCTAATAGCCATGCATATTGAAGTATCCGACGGCGCATTCAGACGACCTTAGGTCGGTTCCATCGTTAGCATGGGTACATCAGTAATGCAGACCAAACTTCCTCAGAGGCGCGTCTCGACCTCTCGATTCACTTACTCACCGTCACTGGTGTTCTTGCCGGCATGGCAGCACTTGTTTCGGTGGTCGACGACTCCCCTCGCCTTGCAATTGTGTGGCTTCTGGTTGCCCAGGTCATCGATGGCATCGACGGCCCGATCGCTCGACGTTGGCTCAGCGACACCGCGAAGCCCAAGTACGACGGCTACATCTTGGACCTTGTCATTGACTACGTCACGTGTGTCCTGGTGCCAGCCTTCTTCATGTATCGATTTAACGTTGTGCCGCACAATGCCATCGGCATGGCCTCAATCGCTGCCGTGCTTGGCTCATCAGCTCTGTGGTTCAGCCGCACCACAATCGAAAACGAAGAACACTGGTTCCTTGGCTTCCCCTCTTCGTGGAACATGATTATTCCCACACTTTTTATTGTGTCTCCTCGCACGGACATCAACGTCCTTGTATGCGTTGCGCTTTCGATGCTGTCTCTCACCGATGTTCAATTCCCACACGTATTGAAAGTGAAGACGTACCGCCGTTGCACAATGACTGCGATGATTCTGTGGAGTCTTCTCATGGTGCTGAACAGTTACACGCTTCCTGACACCAACGTTGTTGCGAAGTACGCGATGATTCTCGGACCAGCGTGGCTTGCGTTTGTCGTCGTAACTCGACTCATCAATAACCGCACCGCTGATTAGTCATGCGTGCTCTGATTCAGAGAGTTCTTCACGCATCTGTCGATGCAGAAGTAGATGGTCAAACAATTCGCACTGGCGAGATCGAAAAGGGTTTGCTTGTTTTCGTTGGTGTGACACATACGGACACTGAGCAGAATGCCGTAAAAATGGCCGACAAGATCTGGAATCTTCGCATGATGGAAGACGCCGATGGTGTGATGAATTTGTCCGTTGCAGACACCACAAAGAATGTCTTAGTAGTCAGTCAATTCACGTTGTACGGCGATGCGAATTCCGGTCGTCGTCCATCTTGGATTTCTGCGGCAAAGCCCGAAGCGGCTGAACCACTTGTCACCAAAGTTGTCGATGAATTGCGGCGCCTCGGCGCCAACGTTGAGACAGGTCGTTTCCGCACCTACATGCAGGTGTCGTTGGTGAACGACGGTCCATCCACTTTGATGCTGGAGAACTAATAATTCCTTTGCCAATTGACATTTGAGCGCCACACATGGCGTCATGTCACAGAAATCCAAGTATCAACTTAAGTTGATATGCTAAGTCCAGAGATTCTGCCAACTGCTCGGAAACACGGAATCTCCGATGAAGACATGTTGCATGCACTCCGTAATCCAATCGGGTCATTTGATTTAGACGAAATCATGATGACCATAGGTTCGTCTACCTCTGGTCAGTTGTTAGAAGTTGGCTTTGTCCCCACGAATTCACATGTGTTGATCATCCATGCAATGTTCGCCCGACAAAAATTTTTGAGGAATTTATGAAGAAGAAAAATCCGAAATCTGGTCGCCGCGCATTGGAGGATATTGAGGCCTTCCTAAAAGACGTAGAGACGTGGGACGATCTCAATGAGCGAAAGCTCAGCAAAGAGGAGATGGCGATTACTTCTGCATTGCTGGAACGAAGCATTTGGGATCGTGAACTATGTCGAACAATTTCCATTGCAAGAACTTCTGGTACGACATGGGAGCGAATCGGCCAATTACTGGGGATTTCTCCGCAAGCAGCTCACAAGAAATATGCACCGCTTATGAAAGACGCGAGTTAGCGAGAAGTCGCGGGGCGACCGGCCAACACGGCCAACAAACCAAGGCCGATGAACAACACGCCGGACACATACCGGCGAATGAAGTACAAGGACTTTCCACGCAATAACAAGTCGCGCAAACTACTAGCCATAAACGACAGCGTTCCGTTGAAGATGCTTGCGAGTACTACGAACACGGCACCGAGTACTAGTGACTGAGACTTTGCGTTGGGAGCATTTGCATCCACGAACTGCGGGAAGATCGACAAGAAGAACAAGCCCGTCTTTGGGTTCAGCGCATTCACCAAAATGCCCTGTCGGAACGCTTGCTTCAAGGAAACATGGCTTGACTCCGCTGCGACCTCTGATGGCCGAGACATCAATGTGCGGATGCCTGTGAATACGAGGTACACAACACCCGCCCACTTCACCACATTGAACATTTCCGCGGAGGTTGCGAGCACTGCACTCACGCCGAGCGCAGCAAAAAGTGCCTGAATGGAATCGCCCACTTCAAGACCAGCAACTGCCGCCAGACCGACTTTGCGACCATCTGAAATGCTGCGATTCAAGATGTAAATCACGGCTGGGCCAGGGATAAACAACAACGCAATCGTTGCGCCCATAAATGCAATCAGCGTGGACATCTCGGGCATCTGCCAAGACTACTCAGGGCGCCGCAACGCCTCCCGTAACATTGACCTATGGCTCCTCGACGTACACCAGGTGAAAAAGTAGTGGATGAGTTTCTTGCTGCCGTACCAGAGCCGCAACGCACCACGTTGCAAGAACTTCGCACGATGTTGAAGAAGATTCTTCCCGCCGGCGAGGAGAAGATTCACTACGGCGTGCCGGCGATACAGATCGACGGCAAGTCAATTGCGGGTTACGCCAGTGCAAAGAAACATTGCAGTTATTTTCCGCATAGCGGCGCGTTGTTGGAACCTTTGGCAGATTCACTCACAAAGTACGACTACAGCAAAGGCACGCTGCACTTTCCCGTTGACAAATGCTTGCCCATCACGCTCGTACGCAAGCTTGTCACTGCTCGGATGAGTCAACTCGGCTTGTAAGAAACGCAACTATTCCCAGGATTGCTAAGAGAAAAACAACACTCGTGGTTGTAGTGCCAAGCCCTAGGCCACCATCTGCTTTTGCTTGAGAGAGATAGTCCCCTACAGAACCGCCCAATGGACGCGTGAGAATATATGCAGCCCAAAAAGCAACAATTGCATTGAGTTTGAATACGTAATGTCCGATCACCACCACTGCAATCGCCAATGCAAAGAGTCCAACGGCAACGGCATAGCCGAGATTGAATTGCTCGGAAATCAAGTCTCCAGCAGCCGTGCCTAACGCAAAGGTGCACAGGATGGACAGCCAGTAGAACGACTCGCGGCGACTAGTACGAATGGAGTGAATTGACATCGTTCCTTCCACCTTCAACCAGAGTGCGAAAATGCCGATCAGAAGTGCCGAGAAAATTCCCGTGCTCAATTTCAAACTCACGTTGAATCGATCGGTGAGATTGTCTGTTACTAATGTGCCCACAACGCTCACGAGTACAACAACAAGCCAGTAGACAAACGGAAAATACTTCTTGACTTTAAATTGCCAAATAAGCGCACCGACTAAACCAATTGACATCACCAGAGTCGTACCCGTCAAACCAAAGCCAAGTGTTTCGTTGATGTAATCCGCGAAGGTTTCACCCACCGTTGTGCATAGGACCTTGATAATCCAAAACCAAATGGTGATTTCTGGAACCTTGTTCAAAAGATGGGACAAATTTGAATCGTGGTTCTTGAGTTCGTTCATGCGCAACGAAGAGTACGACCAAATATTGGTCAATCTTGAATGGCAATGTCCAAGATTTAGTAAAGAAATTAGATCTGGTGAATCAGTTCTTCGACCGGCGTGACCATGCCGACGTAGAACGCACCGAACTCTGCATAAATCGCAGACGCTTCGTCGTAACGCATCGTGTACACGACTTCTTTCAAGTCGTCAGGGTGTACACCAAACAAGGTGACGCCCCACTCGAAATCGTCGAGACCCGTGGAGCCAGTGACTAACTGAATCACTCGGCCGGCGAAAGCACGACCGCTCTTGCCGTGCTCTTCCATGAGTTCTTTGCGCTTGTCGAACTCAAGTGTGAACCAGTTGTCCTTGTGCTCGCGACGCTTTGACATTGGATAGAAACACCATGCGTTCTTGCCCGCTGGCGGAAGCGTTGGATACAAACGTGCATTCAACATTTCCTGTGGCATGCCCTTGGCGTATTCAGACACTTCAGTGAGCGACACGTAGCTGTCAACAATCTCAAGACCTGCATGCTGGACGCCGGTCTGCAATGCCTTCAGTGCGCGCATATCCGCAGCGAGACCCATTACAGCAAGGTCAGCCTTGTGACCCAACATCGAAACCGTGACGACAGTGACGCCATTTGCCTCCGCAGCCTTCACAGCGGCAACAAGGTCTTCACCTTTGAAGTCTGGGAATGGCTTGCAGAACAAGTGGACGACCGCCAGGCCGACCGAGGGGGACATCGGTTCGCTCATGTTTCTAACCTACCTATTTACGAGTAACGGTGACGACGGCGGACGCAAAGCGAGTCGCTGCATCACGTTCCATATGGAGATACAGAGATGGCTCGGCCAATTCGAGTTCCATCAGCACGGGGACACCTGCCGAGCCACGCACGACATCAACGCGCGCATACAACGGTGCATATCCAAACTTGTCAACGATGAAGTCCATGACCTCTTCGCCCAATTCACGTTCTTGCGAAGACGCTTCACGCGAGGAGATGTCTTCTTCGGTGTAGAGACCGTTCTTCACATTGTCGCCAGTTGCCAAAATGGCGCCCTTGCGGAAAGCATGGCTGTACTCGCCGTTGAAGTACAACATCCCGGTCTCACCACGTTCATCAATGAAGCGCTGGTACGGCTGCACCATCGCAACCTTGCCGGAGTCAATGAGTTGTCCAAGATGTGCAGCAGCTTTGACAGGCGACTCAATATGACGCTCTGTGTTGTTCGATCCTGCACTGACAGTTGGCTTCACCACAATGTCGCGATCGAGCATGCCGTCATTGGTGATGAGAACAAGATCTTCTGCACCGCGAACATATGTCGTGGGAATCACAGGAATGCCTGCATCAATCAACTCACCGAGATAGGTCTTGTCGGTATTCCACTTCACAATGTCTGCACTGTTGAACAACGTTGTCTTTGTGGAAACGTCATCAAGCCACTGCACAAATTCTTCGTAGCGGCGGTGGTAATCCCACGGAGAACGAATAATCGCCGCGGAGAACCGTGACCAGTCCTCGGCGGCGTTATCCCAATCTGTAATTTCGGCAACTATTCCGCGGTCTTGCAACGCGCGAATAATCATCGAAAGATCTGTGTCGTGATGTCGCGCCTCCGCACAACTAACGAGCGCTATTGGACGCGACATCGACGATCAGAAATGTATGAACGACTTAGAAGTCGCCCATGCCGCCGTGGTCGTGACCTGCATGTGAAGCCTCTTCAGGCTTGTCAGCAATCACGCACTCGGTGGTGAGGAAGAGAGCAGCAATGGATGCTGCGTTCTGCAATGCAGAGCGGGTCACCTTTGCAGCGTCGATAACACCAAGCTTGACGAGGTCTTCGTATTCGCCGGTTGCTGCGTTGAGGCCTTCAGTTCCCTTGAGGCTCTTCACCTTCTCAACAACGACTCCACCTTCGAGACCTGCGTTTTCAGCAATCTGCTTGAGTGGGCCTTCGAGTGAACGAGCAACCATGCGTGCGCCAGTTGCTTCGTCGCCCGAGAGCTTCTCTGCAGCTGCGGTAACAGCAGCCTGTGCACGAAGAAGTGCAACGCCACCGCCAGGAACAACGCCCTCTTCGATAGCGGCCTTGGTGGTGCTCACTGCGTCTTCGATGCGGTGCTTCTTTTCCTTGAGCTCTACTTCTGTAGCAGCGCCCACCTTGAGAACAGCAACGCCACCGGACAACTTGGCAAGGCGCTCTTGAAGCTTCTCGCGGTCGTAGTCGGAATCGGTGTTGTCAATCTCAGTCTTGATCTGGTTGATGCGGCCCTTGATGTCATCTTCGGTGCCAGCGCCTTCGATGATTGTTGTTTCATCCTTTGTGATGACAATCTTCTTTGCGCGACCAAGAAGGTCGAGAGTTGCGTTCTCAAGCTTGAGACCAACTTCTTCGCTGATGACCTGGCCACCAGTAAGGAGCGCGATGTCTTGCAACATTGCCTTGCGACGATCACCAAAGCCAGGAGCCTTGACTGCTGCGCTCTTGAATGTTCCGCGGATCTTGTTCACTACGAGTGTTGCAAGAGCTTCGCCTTCGATGTCTTCAGCGATGATGACGAGTGGCTTGCCGCTCTGCATGACCTTCTCAAGTACTGGAAGCATGTCGCGAACGTTGGTGATCTTGCCCGAAACGAGAAGGATGTATGCGTCGTCAAGCGAAGCTTCCATGCGATCTGTATCGGTCACGAAGTATGGGGAGATGTAGCCCTTGTCGAAGCGCATACCTTCAACGAGGTCCATCTCCATGCCGAAGGTCTGGCTCTCTTCAACGGTGATAACACCGTCTTTGCCAACCTTGTCGATTGCTTCAGAAATCATGCGGCCGATTTCAGTGTCGGCTGCGGAGATTGATGCGACCTGAGCGATCTGCTCCTTCGAATCAACTTCCTTTGCGAGTTCCTTGATGCTGACGATGGCTGCAGCAACTGCTGCTTCGATGCCCTTCTTCAGTGACATGGGGTTTGCGCCAGCTGCAACGTTGCGCAAGCCTTCGCGAACCATTGTCCATGCAAGAACTGTTGCGGTCGTGGTGCCGTCACCTGCGACGTCGTCAGTCTTCTTCGCAACTTCCTTCACCAATTCGGCGCCGATGCGCTCGTATGGATCTTCGAGTTCGATGTCCTTTGCAATGGAGACGCCGTCGTTAGTGATGGTGGGTGCGCCCCACTGCTTTGCCAAAACGACGTTGCGACCCTTAGGTCCGAGTGTGACGCGGACAGCGTCAGCCAGCTTGTTCATGCCGGCTTCGAGACCGCGACGGGCCTCTTCGTCAAACGCAATGAGCTTTGCCATGGTGGTTTCCTCCGTATTGGGGTGCCTGTATGGGGGGTTCGCACAGGGGCGAACCAGTGGCTAGCACTCTATCGGTGAGACTGCTAACGCCACACCTACCAGAGGGGTGGAAAACCTGCCCGAGCGGGGCTTGAGCCCCCACTCATCGAGCCTGGGACCCTTCAGGAAGTGACCAGCGGCAGCAATTCCATGCCGAGGGCTTCTCGATAGGTGTTGTGGTAGTGGTGCAGAGCTGGTTCGTTGCGACCAAACACCACGTGGCTGAGAGCTCCGCTATTTGCCGTCGTCTGCTGGCTGGCGCTCATTACATAATCCTCATCGCGAATGATCGAAGTGAACATCTGGCCCTGCATGCGATTCATCTCAGCTCGAGCCTCTGCTTCCTCCGGGCTGTGCGCATCGCTGTTTCGACTGCACAGCGAGATCTGGCTTATGTGTCGACCTGGATTAGCGGGATCTGGATAGACACGGACGAGAAGCGCACCGTCTGGTGTTGGCAGAAGCTGCACATTCGGAAAGAGCCAATAAGCGGGAAGTGTTGCCGTTGTAATGCTCCACTCTTCTCTTGGCAACTTTCTCATCTCGTCAATTGCGCGCTTGCACAACAAGAAACGATGGTTACGTCCGAAGGTTTCGTAACACGAAACATTTCCATGAAATCCGAGGTTGATCGTGTTCTGGTGCAAGGCCGGGAAGTGATACGTCTCGCCAAAAGTGTCAATAGCGAGTTTCCAATTGCACGCAGTGTCGTATGTGAGACGGCTGTGCGTGTACAACTCTTCGAATTTCCAGTTCGCTATTTCGGCAGCAAACTCAGGCGTTAAGAGCGCATCAACATCAATCACGCCATCGGCGTCAGGGTGCACCCACAGCAATCCGTACTTCTCCACTGCAGGAAGCTTCACGAGACCATTGCAACTTGCATCAATCTCACCAAAGTGATCGCGCTTAGGAATTCCGGCGAGTGACCCATCGGTGTCGTAGGACCAATTGTGGAATCGGCACGTAAAACGACGCGCAGTGCCTCGTTCCTCTTCGACAACAAGTGCGCCGCGATGTCGACACGCGTTCACCATTGCGGTGAAATTTCCATCGGCGTCTCGACTTGCGATGATGGGCACACCGAAGTCATTGATCGTCATAAATGAGCCAGGTTCTGGAAGGTCTCCAGAAATTCCGATGATCTGTGGATGATGACGGAAGAAAGCTTCCCACTCTTTTGCAGCAAGTTCGGGGTCGACGTACACCGATGTCGGGTTGTGTCTGTGTCCACCCGCATCGACATTCGTTCCGTTATCGAGACGTTCCAGCATCTCTTCAATCAAACGCACTTGCACGTCGTGCTTCATGACTTTCCCCCAACACAATTGAATGAATTACAAACTTAGAGTACTCTCTAAGTTTGTGAAAACACAAGCCCTCAACCCCATCAAGCCTCTGGGTTTGAGAGAGCGCAACAAAGCCAAACGACGTGATGCCATCCTCGACAGTGTCTTGCGCATTCTTCGCACATCAAGCATCTCCGACCTTTCCGTTGAACGCATTGCTGAACTTGCAAAGGTCTCCCCCGCCACCGTGTACAACCTTGTCGGCACACGTGACGCGTTGTTTATTGCGTGCATCGATCGAGTGATTGAAAATCTCGCTGCAGACCTCGCCGACGTTTACTCAAACGACGACCCCATTGCTGCCGCACTTGCAATCGTCGAGACGTCGACACAAGCGTTCATCAATAACGGTGACGCATTCCGCCAAATCTTGAGAGCAGTGAACTCGGCATCACATTCGGGTCAGTCCCTATCGATGGACCCCGGTCTATTGCAGATTCGTGCAATGAAGATGGCGCAGGCACAAGGGTTCTTATCGGCAGATGTCGATGCCACTGCGCTTGGTCGACAGGTGTATCTGTCGTACAACGGTGCAATGTTTGCGTGGTCTGCTGGGCAACTCGATAACAACGGATTTCTTTCCGCAGTGAGGCATGGTTTGTGGACTGCACTTGCCGCAGCGGCAAGCGAAGAACATCGACCTGAGTTTGTTCAGCGCATGATGAAAGCGTCTAAACAACTTTCACGCGCGGGCTACGGGCAATCCTCGAAGCGCAACTAAAACTGGGCTTTAGAACCCACCGGCTACCGCAGGAATGATCGAGACGGTGTCGCCGTCCTTCACAGGGGTTTCAAGGCCCTGGAGGTAACGCACGTCGTCGTCAGACACGAAGATGTTCACGAACTTGTGCAGCTCGCCCGCACCGTCGAACAAACGCTCGCCAAAGCCATTGTGAGCCGCATCGAGCGACTTCAACACGTCACCCAGGGTGCCAGCAGGAACTTCAACAGTGGATGCTCCACCGGAGATGGGACGCATGGTGGTGGGGATTCGTACGGTAACGGCCATGGCAAAACCCTACCGAGTGACTAGGGAATAGACACCAGTGGCGCCACGCGGTCGTGCCATGGCATTGCCACTTCCAACTGCGCAGCCAAGCGCACCAATACGTCCTCGCGGAATGGCGCACCAACAAACTGCACACCCATCGGCAAGCCAGTGGTGGACCAATGCAATGGAAGGCTGATGGCAGGTTGACCCGTGAGGTTGAACTGCGCCGTATAAGCAAGCACCTCAAGAAGATGACGAGTGCCATCGGTGCCGGCGAGATAACCAATCTTCGGCGGTGGGCCGGCGATTGTCGGTGTCACCAAGATGTCGAAACCACGAGAGCCGTCAATAGGTTCCCACCACTGCACGACTTCACGACACCATGCGTGCAACCACATCATGTTGTCGAGATACATGCCAGTCGTGACATTGCGACCCAGTTCGCGCATCAACAAGTTGTCGGGCTCAAGATCACCTTCACCAATATCGCGGCCAAGAATTTTCTCGAATGTTGAAACGTCGGCGTGTGTCCATGCAGCAACAATTGCGGTGAACTTGCCGGAGCTATCTGGATTTTCCAGAGCCGTTGGCCACGCAACAGACACGTCGTGCCCAAGAGATGTCAACACCTCGGCGGTTTTGCGAATTGATTCGCGCGACTCTGCATGATCTGTTTGATACGCAAACAACGGATGATCCAGGATTCCTATGCGCAAACGACCTGGGTCTGCACCCACTTCTTGCACCAACGGACGCGCATACGGAGGCGCGGTGTACGGATCACCAGGTTCGTAGCCGGAAATAACGTCAAGCACTGCTGCGGTGTCGCGCACAGTTCTCGTGACGCAACCATCAATCGTTGAGCCCATCCAACTTTCGCCAAGATCAGGGCCCTTACTCACACGACCGCGTGATGGCTTTAATCCAACAAGTCCGCACTCGGCTGCAGGAACGCGAATGGAACCGCCACCATCGTTTGCATGACCAACCGCAACAATGTGCGACGCAACACTTGCTGCTGATCCACCTGATGAACCACCTGTCGAATGTTCAAGATTCCACGGGTTACGTGTTGGTCCGTAACTCAATGGTTCCGTTGTAATCGTGTTGCCGAACTCTGGTGTGTTCGTGCGACCAATAACGACAAAACCTGCATTGCGAAAACGTCGCGTGAGATAACTATCTGTCTGTGCGATGTAGTTCTCATTCTTCAAGAAGCGCGTACCCATGTGGTGCGGCTCCCCTGCCATTGATGCGCCAAGATCTTTCAGCACCATTGGCACACCAGTGAATGGACCGGTGGGAAGTCCTGCTGTTACTTCATCGCGTGCGCGATCAAAACGCGGATGAATGATGGCGTTGATGTCGCCGTTCACTGCTTCGGCTTGCGCAATCGCTGCGTCCACCATTTCGCGTGGCGACACTTCACCTTTCGCGATCAGAGCAGCTTGTGCTGTTGCGTCCAGTGCGTTCAAAGATTCGCTCATGTGAGAAACCTTATGTCCGCCGTAAGGTGACAATGTGCGTGTACTTGCAGCGGCTGACAAATTCAAGGGAACTGCCACCGCCGCACAGGTCTGCGCCGCGATTGGCCACGCCTGTTGGTCCCTGAATATCGACTGCACCGAGATTCCAATGGCCGATGGCGGCGAAGGGACTCTCGACGTACTCGGAGGCGCCAACCGCACCACCCGTGTCACCGGCCCACTGGGTCAACCCGTGGAAGCCGCCTGGCGCTTGCATCGTGGCGTTGCAGTCATTGAGATGGCACGCGCATCAGGGCTCACGCTTGCTGGCGGACCCGACAACAACGATGCGCTGAATGCAACCACACAAGGCGTTGGTGAGTTGATTGACAGCGCTCTCAATGAAGGCGCAAAGAAAATCATCGTGTGTCTTGGTGGTTCTGCAACAACCGATGGCGGACTCGGCGCATTACGTGCCATCAGCACACCCGCACGATTGCTCGCCGTCGAGTTTCTCGTTGCGTGTGATGTCGACACGTTGTTTGTTGATGCAGCAAAGGTCTTTGCACCGCAGAAAGGTGCAACGCCCGCGCAGGTCAACATGCTCACCGGGCGACTCGAGCAACTCGCGCAGCGTTACGAAAATGAATTCGGCATCAACGTTTCGCGCATTCCGGGTAGCGGGGCCGCGGGCGGACTTGCTGGGGGTCTCGCAGCACTCGGCGCGAAATTAATTCCGGGGTTTGACATCGTCGCTGAAGAAAACGGATTCGACGAAGCGATCAAAGAACACGATCTCGTGATTACTGGCGAGGGCCTTTTCGACGACACCAGTTTTGACGGGAAAGTTGTTGGTTCTGTTCTTGACTACGCCAATGAAGCGGGAACAAAAGCAATCGCGATTGTGGGAGACATTGATGACGCAATGGACATCGCACTTCGCACGGAGATTGAAACCGTCAGCATCACTGAGATGTTTGGTAACGACATGGCACTGCAACAAGTGTTGCGCTGTATCGAAGATGCGGCTTTAGACGTCTTAAAAAAACTGATTCAGTAAATCTCGCTGCGACAGCAGCTGATGTTTACGGAAGAGTTGTGGTGGCGGCGATGCCGTTCGGCCCGCCTTCAGCACCAGCAAGTGGCTTGTTCGAAAGATCTGTTCCCAACAAGATGAGAACACATGCTTCGCCAAGGCTTCCGTCTGCCAACGGAACAGGGTTTGGCATTGGACCGACGTCCACATTTCCACCAAGAACAGCAGCAACATTTTGCGCATTGGCTTCGCAACCCACCGTGTAATACACACCGGTCTTCAGACGCTTTGCAGTACCTGGTGCCACGTTCTTTGCTTCAGGTACGACGTAGCCGAGTACCTGCAAGCGGTCGGTCATATCACCAGCACTGCCGGCGATGCCCGATGCGTTCGCCACCTGAATCTTGAATCCCATGATGTTGAAAGGAGCAGTGGTGGACGAAGCCTTGGGGTCGATAGTGCCGCCATCGGGAGTCGTGGCCACCGGAGCCTTGGTACCTGGGTTATCACTGGTACCGCCATCGGCGCGGACATCACGAAGAATGAGGAATCCGAGGAGCAGAGCGACCACAGCAACAGCTGCGCCGAGGCTGCCGTTCGAGGCTGTTGGAAGTGATGGGCGGGATCCGCGAGGGCGTTGCTGGCTCATAAGAAATGGTCCTCCGTATTGGAAAAGGAGATGGCACCACCGTAGTGGGCAGGTGTGCGGGGCGTGTGCCACCCCGAAAACCCTTGAATATCAAGCAAATGGAGCCGGGTGTGGGGGTTGAACCCACGGCCTACGCATTACAAGTGCGTTGCTCTACCACTGAGCTAACCCGGCGAGGACTCTCAGCCTAGGCGCGTCCCGCCATTCGCACACGGGTGACTTCATAAGTTGCCAGCGCGGCGGCGGCCGAGACGTTGAGAGAGGAGACCTGCCCCAGCATCGGGATGCCCACGATGGTGTCGCAGCGGTCCTTCACAAGGCGGGACAAGCCCGTGCCTTCTGAACCCAGAACGATGCAGATGCCATCGTTGGCCAACTTGCCGATGTCGAACAAGGTCTCGGTGCTGGAGTCGTCGAGACCGACCACCCAGATGCCCTTGTCCTTCATCTGCTGGATAGCGGTGGGAAGGCCCGACACGAGGGTCATCGGCACGTGCTCGACAGCGCCAGCGGCGGACTTTGCCACGGTGGGCGTGACATGCACAGCGCGGTGCTTTGGCAATACGACACCGGTGACTCCGGCGCCATCACAGCAACGCAAGAGCGCGCCAAGGTTGCCCGGATCAGTCACGCCATCGACAGCCACCAAGAACGGTGCAACGCCGTTGTGCGTCTTCAACATGTCTGCGAACGATGCTTCTTCTAATTGAGCAGCAAACGCGATGATGCCTTGCGGTGCTTCGCTTCGTGCAGTGTCTTCCAACGTGCGACGAGCAACTTCAAGAATTGGTACGCGATGTGCATGTGCAATTTGTTCGATGTCATCAAGGATTGGTGCTGCATCAATGTCAGATGCCATCCAGATTTCGCGAATCTTTCGCTTCTGACCAATCAACAATTCACGAACAGCCTGACGACCTTCGATTTGTTCGCCACCAAGACCCTTTGCAACGGGTGCGTTGCGACGTGGTGCTTCACCGCGTCGACCACCAGGAAGTGGTGCAGAGCGACGAGCCTTTGGACGAGGTGCATCATCACGTGAGAACGATGCCGCACTGCGTGATGCACCACCGGCACCTGCGCCCTTGCTGCGCGAAACAACACCACGTGATGCTGCGGCACCACTTCGAGGTGATGCAGCCTTTGGTGCGGCCTTACTTCCGGCGCGGCTATTTGTGTTGCGTCCACCTGCAGGGCGACCTGGAGGCCCCAAGTTGACCTTTGCTTTGGGCTTGCTCGATTTGCGTGCGGCCATGACTATGACTCCTTGATGATGACGGCTGATGCGAAGCAAGCGATTCCTTCGCTGCGTCCGATTGCCCCGAGACCTTCAGCGCGTCGTCCCTTGACAGAGACAGGTGCACCAGCGGCTTCGGAAAGCAGGCTCACCATTGTGTCGCGAGATGGAGCAATTCGTGGCGATTCGCACACAACACTGCAGTCAACATTGCCAATTCTCCAGCCCTGGGCGGTCACTTTGGCTGCCACATCGCGCAAAATGGCCAATGAGTCGGCCCCCTTCCACGCAGGGTCGGTATCTGGATAGTGCTGGCCAATGTCGCCAAGACCCGCAGCCCCCAGCAATGCATCGGCTGCGGCATGCGCAATCACGTCGGCATCGCTATGCCCGATCAGCACTGGCTCACCGGGAAACTGCACGCCACCGAGGATGAGCACACGGCCTTCGATTGGTGCATCAGCAAACTTGTGAATATCGAAACCTTGTCCGACACGAACATCAATCATCAGACTTCACCCCGCAACAAATGATTGGCATGAGCAACAGCCCATTCAAGATCCTCGCGTGTGGTGATCTTGCGATTCACCACTTCCCCATCGACAACGACGACTTCTCCGGCGATCTTCTCAACGAGAGTTGCATCGTCAGTTCCTTCACCACCATTTGCATGTGCTTTGCGAAGAGCTTCTGCACGGAACGCTTGAGGAGTCTGAATGGCTCGCAAAGTCTCCCGATGAAGTGTGCTGGTGACAACATTCGATGCATTGATCTGCTTGATGGTGTCAACAACAGGGATGCCTGGCACTGCGCCTGCTGCGCCATCGACAATGGCAGAAATAACGTGTTGGTAGACCGCCGGACTAGCGAAGGGTCGCGCAGCGTCGTGCACCAAAACAATGGTGGCGTCTGCAGGGACGGCTGCAAGGCCTCTCCGCACTGATTCACTGCGCGTCTTGCCGCCTTCCACTTGGTTCTCACCATCGGCTTGACCCTCTGGCAACACAGTGATGACACCAACAGAATGTTTGAGGGCCTCTTCAACAGCCCAGTCGACGATTTTCTTCCCGCCAAGGAGCTCAAATTGTTTCGCACTCCCGAAGCGAAGGCCCGAACCTGCCGCAACGACGATTGTCCACACAGTTTCATTTTCAGCCATGACCGAAGGGTAGTACGGTCAGAATTGCTATGGCACACGAACAAGTTCTCGCAGATACCGAATTCTTCGCAGAGGCACCTCTCGAATTACTCGCCCCCATTGCCGCTGCAGGCAAAGTACGCGAACTTGTTCGCGGTGACGTCCTCTTTGAAGTGGGCGATGAGCCCGACAGTATTTATGTCGTTCTTTCTGGTCGTATTGCAATTGCAATCGGCAACCGTCCGTTTGATCATCGCGAGAGTGTGATTGCACTCATGGATGAAGGCGACTTGTTCGGCGACATGGGAATGCTCGACAAGAGCCCACGCTCCGCAGGCGCACGAGCACTTGAAACATCATCTGTTCTTGAAATTCCGTACGCAGCAGTAATCGAACAACTCGACAAGTCATCTGCACTTTTGTGGAATGTGATTCGCATGCTCAGCCGTCGCCTTCGCGCGATGGACCAGGCACTTGCAGACAGCGTGTTCCTCGATGTCACAGGTCGTACTGCAAAGCGCCTTCTTGAATTGTCCGCAGGCAAGGATGAATTCACATTGCCTGTGACTCAAGAAGAACTCGCCGGCATGGTGGGCGCTTCACGTGAGCGCGTGAACAAGGCAATCGCAAGCTTCATCAAGCTTCATTGGCTTGTGCAGAGCGATCGCACGTACCACATCATTGATCGTGCAAAGTTGGAACAACGCGCTATTTAGCCCGTAGACATTGCGTTTTTGCAATGTCTGTTTCAGTCAACTCAGTGCGCTGAGCAACCACGCTTTCGTCTTCGCGTACGCATCGTCAGCATCTTCTTTTCGGTACGAAGGCCGAGATACATCATGTGCAAATGCATGATTCGCTTCTGGGTAGAACGCAATTTGTGCACCCGTCGCTCGCAGTTGTGCAATATCTGCTTCTGGTGTGTACGGATCTTCACCGCCAAGAATTGCAAGCACGTTGTCGGCGTATCCGTTGATGAGACATGCAAGTGGTTCTGCATGTCCTGGGCCCTTCCATGCTGGCGGCATCACAATCATTCCGTAGAACGACGCAATGCGAACGAAGCGTTCGTTGATAGCCGACTTAAAGCAATACATGCCACCCATGCAGTATCCGATGAGTCCAGTTGTTTCTGTGCCGAGCGCATCGGCACCTTCTAAAAGGTCGCGCAAATTTTCGTCGTCGTTCAGTTCAGGCATCACTGCAACACGACTTTCGATGGTGGCATCAACGTCTTTGCCAGGGAATGGCTCCACTGCAATGACCGACATTTCCCATTCACGTGAAAGACGTTCCACCATTTCGTCATATAACGGCCGCAGTCCAAAAATGTCCGGCGCGATGACAAGGCCCATCTTCGGATTCGGGTGTTTCACCATGATCGCTTCGGTTCCGGAGGGCAATGTGATGCGCATCTGGCAAGTATTGCCCAGCGGTGAGACCCTGGGTGAGACCTCGGAGCCCCTTGTAGGTAAAGGGTTCTCCGCACTGTGCCGGCCATGGCACACACACCACATTCCATTGAATTATCCGCCTCAACTCCCACCCCCACGCCCCCTGGCGACAATCTGGTGTGGACAACCGTGGGCTCGGGACCCAGCCGTCAGATTGTGGACGAATGGGCCCGCTACTCACGCCGTCCTGCCGTTCTGCGCCATGTGAATGCCTGGGCCTTCATGCCACGCCGTGTGGAGCATCTCGACGAGGTTCTCGAGTTATCTGGCTTTGGTCGCGCAATTGATGATGTCGAAGGAGATCAGTTTCTGTGGCACCTGGTGCGCGAAGCGGAACACGATGACATCGCAGCGCGCATTGTTCTTCATCGCATGATGCCTTCCATCATGAACATGGCTCGCCGGCGTGGACCTGTCGTTCATGGCGGAATCGAAATGGCAATGAACGATGCCATCGGAACTGCGTGGATGATCATCCGCACATTCCCCCATGACCGACGCCCACGAAAGATTGCGGCAAACATTGCGCGCGATACGGAAAACTATGCCTTTGTGCGACCACACCGCCTTCGTCGCGTGCAAGAAATGCAAATTGGCGATGAAATGTTGCGCGATGTATTCGAGTATCGCTACTCACCCGACACTGGAAACAGTTTTGATGATGTGATGGCAGAAGCACAAGAGAATGGCGTACGTGCGCATCACATTGAATTGCTACAACGACTCGCGAGTGGCGAGCACAGTCGCAAAATTGCAGAAGAGACTGGTATTTCGCCACGTACGGTGCGTCAGCATCGCAAGGATGCAGTGGAAGAGGTGCGTCGAGTGTTGCTAAAGAACTAGTTCGGTTTAGCGTGCAAGTTTGACGCGACGTAGACGCAAACTATTCGTCACCACGAAGACAGACGACGAAGCCATGGCTAGACCAGCCCACATGGGGTTCATACGTCCCGTGGCAGCAAGCGGAATTGCAGCAACGTTGTAGGCGAAAGCCCAGAACACATTGGTACGAATCGTGCGCAGCGTTGCACGCGACAAACGGATTGCATCGGGCACGGAACGTAGATCGCCATTGACGATAGTGAGGTCACTTGCCTGCATCGCAACATCGGTGCCACCACCCATTGCAATTCCGACATCGGCTTGTGTAAGGGCTGCGGCATCATTCACGCCATCGCCCACCATGGCAACGGCGTATCCACGGTCTTGCAAGTCCTTCACCACAGCAACCTTGTCGGCGGGCATCACGCCTGCATATAAGTGGTGTTCGTCGATATCGATTCCAACAGAGATGGCAATGGCTTCTGCCGTTGCTTTGTTGTCGCCAGTGAGGAGTACCGGTGCAAGACCCATCAGTTTGAGCGACGCAATTGCTTCGGCACTTGTGGGTTTGGGTTGGTCCGCCACACACAGAACTGCATTCGCGCGACCATCCCAGCTGGCAAGAACAGCAGTGTGACCTTCTGCACGTGCTGAAGCCAATGCATCCTTTAATGATGCAGGAATGATGACGAGACGATTCGTGAACATCTCTTCACGACCGACCAATACGATGACGCCACCAATCCGACCTGCAGCCCCAACACCTGGCATTGATTCGAACTCATCAAGTTTTGGAAGCTCTCCGAGTTCTGCTTCTGCCGCAGAGACGATTGCGCGGGCAATCGGGTGCTCGCTTCCCTTTTCGATTGCTGCCGCGTAACGCAATGCAGATTCACGAGTGACACCTTCGGCACACACGATGTTCGCAAGCGTCATCTCGCCGGTTGTGACGGTGCCTGTCTTATCGAGCACCACAGTGTCAATACGACGAGTGCTCTGGAGAACATCAATGCCCTTGATGACGATGCCCATCTGCGCTGCACGACCACTGCCCACCATCAGTGCTGTTGGCGTTGCGAGACCCAATGCACAGGGGCAGGCGATGATGAGTACAGCGACAGCGGCGGTGAATGCTTTCTGCACATCGCCGTCAATAACCAACCAAGCGGCCAATGTGCAGGCGCTGATCGCGAAAACGACAGGGACAAAAATTGATGCCACTTTGTCGGCCACTTTTTGCACTGGCGCCTTCGTAGCTTGTGCTTCGCGCACCAATTTGGCCATACGAGCAAAGGTGGTTTCGCCGCCAACGCGTGTTGCCTTCACCAACAATCGGCCGTTCATGTTCACGGTGGCAGAGGTGACATTGTCACCAACTGTGACGTCAACCGGAACACTCTCGCCAGTGATCATGCTGGCATCAACACTGGAAGAACCTTCTTCTACGACACCGTCTGCTGCGATCTTTTCGCCTGGACGCACTACCAAGATGTCGCCTTCACGCACCACCGAGGCAGGGATAGAAACCTCTTCACCGTTGCGCAACACAGTGGCGTACTTTGCACCCATTGCCAAGAGCGAACGCAACGCATCGCCTGCGGAATTCTTCGCACGCATCTCGAGATAGCGACCTAACAAGATGAATGCAGTCACAGTTGCGCCGACTTCGAAGTACACGTGCGTTGTGCCCTTGTGGGTCATCGACACTCCATCGTGGACCATTGTTGAATCAAGTGCATTGCCCCAGATAAGAGCCCACACACTCCACAAAGTTGCGGCGATCACACCAACAGAAATCAGAGTGTCCATTGTTGTGGTGCCATGGCGAGCGTTCTTTAGTGCCGTCTTATGGAATGGCCATGCACCCCACGTTGCGACGGGAAGCGAAAAAGCCATCGCCCACCATTGCCATCCGCTGAACTGCCATGGCATCACCATGCTGAGAACAACAACGGGGGCAGACATCACTGCTGAGAAGATCAAGCGAATGCGCGCCTGGCGCAGACGTGCTTCAAGGTCGTCGTCATAGGGGTTGTCGTCGACAACACGCGCGCCATATCCAGCATCTACGACGGCCTGAATCAATGTGGCCGGTTCAACTGAGGCGCCATCGAAAGCCACCATCGCGGATTCGGTTGCGTAGTTCACGGCGGCTTCAACGCCATCGATGCCATTGAGCTTCTTCTCAATGCGAGCAGCACATGCCGCACATGTCATGCCTTGTACAGCAAGCTCAACTTCGACAATGGATTCGGGGGGAACCACAACGCTCATATCTAATTACCTACCACCAAAGTCGGGGTGACGCTTCTCAAGAAACGCAGCAATGCCCTCTTGTGCCACATCTGACACCACAGCGCTTGCCATCACGGCTGATGCAAACACATACGCATCTGCTTCATTCATACCTACTTGTTGGTAGTACGCCTTCTTGCCCATCGCTTTGCTTTCACGCGAGCCACGACATGCACGTTCCAACAATGACTGAGTTGCGTTTTCCAGTTCCTCATCAGATGCAACCTCGTTGATGAAGCCCCACTCCAATGCGGTCTGCGCTGTGATGACATCACCGGTCATCGCCATCTCTAATGCGCGCTTCGGTGAAAGTGATCGTGCGACCGCAACGAGCGGCGTATGACAGAACAAGCCACCTTTGCCACCAGGAATCGCGAACCCTGCAGAAGATGCTGCAACAGCAAGATCACATGTTGCGACTAATTGGCAACCAGCGGCAGTTGCCAATGCATGTACCCGCGCCACGATGGGCTGCGGGATGGAATGCATCATTTGCATCAAGTTTGAGCAGACAGTAAAGAGGTGTAGTGCATCTGCTTCTGATGCGCCCTTCATTTCTCCAAAGTTGTGCCCGGCGGAAAACACGGGACCTTCGGCAGCAAGGATGACGCCGAGAGCATCAGACGACCCAATTTTTTCAAACACCTTGGTGAGTTCAACAAGAACATCCAGCGACAAGGCATTGCGCTTGGCCGGATTACACAACGTCACAGTGATGTAATCACCGTGACGTTGCGAACGAACTGAAGTTGTCATGGCGTGCCTCCTGATCACTACACAGAGTACGCCAGCAAGGAATGGTGCGCCCTCTGGGGCTCGAACCCAGGACCTGCGGATTAAAAGTCCGTTGCTCTACCGACTGAGCTAAAGGCGCCAATGCACCTATAAGGCTAGTTCGGACTACCGCAAACCGAACACTCGACTGAAGCGCTTCAGTGCAGCTTTTGAACCATTTACAACCACATCGCCCCGCTCAATTGCCTTTTCCAGAGAGATGAACTCCTTGCGAATACGGAACAACACCGCGGGAGATACTTCCAGCTTGAGAACAGTCGACTGATCTGTTTTCACGGTGCCCCGAGATGAGAGTGTGAACTCTTCATCCCCGCATTGCACCGAGTAGTTCTCCGAGATTCCCTCAGCAGCTTCTGGGTCGTAATACGCGACGAGACAGGTCTGCACGGCCGACCACGGACGGTTCGCCTTTTTGTCATTCGGCGCATCGAGAAGTGGCATGCCAAATCGAGAAAGTGCACGCATCACAGGAAGCGTCTCTTTTCCACGTTCGGTGATCACATAACGCGGACGACTTTCACTTCCCTCCGCTGCGATCAAATCTTCGTCCATCAATGTACGAATACGGGCAGTGAGAACGCCTGGGGCAATTCCTGGAAGATTCGAGCGAATGTCATTGAACCGCTCTTGACCGGCCATGACCTCGCGAAGTACCAAGAGTGTCCATCTGTCGCCCAGCACATCGAGTGCGCGTGCCACTGGGCAGTACTGCTCGTCGTATCGAACTGTGGCGGGCATGGAGTCTCCGTAATGTGCTGGCGGCTATCCACCAATATAGTACTTTAAAAGTACTTACAGGGTTCAATGAAAGGACCTCTTATGTCAGACACACAGACTCTCGCTGCTGCGCGCAAACGAGAACGAATCATTCTGTTGGCAACTGGTCTTGCGGTGTTTGCCGTGTTCCTTGACACCACCATCGGCTTCGTCACATTCCAAGCCATTGGAAAGACGTTCCCCACATCACCTTCTACTTTGTCGTGGGTGCTCAATGCATACACATTGGTATTTGGCTCTTTGCTCATTCCGGCTGGTCGTCTTGCCGACCGCATTGGTCGACGTCGCGTGTTCCTCATGGGTGTCATTGTCTTCACCATTGGATCCATGGCATGTGGACTTGCACCCAACCTCAACTGGTTAATTGCGGCAGAAGCACTTGAAGCTGCAGGCGCAGCGCTTCTTGTTCCCGCATCGCTTGCACTCTTGTTGCGCTCGTTTGATCCAACGCGTATTCCTGTTGTCGTCGCCATCTGGGGTGCCATTAGCGCAGCGGCAGGCGCAGCAGGTCCACCAATTGGCGCATTGCTTGTTAGTCACTTGTCGTGGCGATGGGCATTCTTCTTGAACCTGCCCGTTGGCATTTTCAGTTTCTTCTTGGCTCGCAAAGTTCTCAATGAAAGCAAAGAGTCTGAAGCGGGACCAATGCCCGATGCACTCACTGTTGCGCTACTTGCTTTCGGCATGGGCTGCGTCACGTTGGCCATTGTCCAAAGCAACAAGTGGGGCTGGGTCGATAGTCGCACCATTGGAGCCTTCGCATTTGGTATCGCACTACTCGTCACCTTCGTATTGCGCGCACGAGTTATTTCGAACCCCGTGCTTCAGCTTGGTCTGTTCAGCAACCGAGACTTCCGTTGGGCCAACGTTGCAGCGTTCGTCTTCGCAATCGGTTTCAATGCGATGTTTATGAGCAACGTGTTGTTCCTCACCAACGTATGGGGTTATTCCATTCTTCGTGCCGGTATTGCCATCGGGCTCGGACCCGCAATCGTCGCCATAACCGCAGCGCGATTCGGCAAACTTGCCGGCCGTATCGGTCAACGTGCCGTACTTATTCCTGGTGGAATTCTCTATGCAATTGGCGGAACAATGTTGCTTCTGCTTGTTGATACAAAGCCTGCATACCTCACCCATTATTTGCCCACCGTGATCTTCACGGCGTTGGGTGTCTCTATGTGTTTGCCACAGTTCTCGTCTGCAGCTGCAGCGACACTTCCTGCAGATCAATACGCATCAGGCAGTGCAGTGACTCAAGCAACTCGTTACCTCGGTGGATCATTCGGCGTTGCAGCCGTAATTGCATTCACCAGTGGTCACGCTGGTTTGAAGGGTTTTCAGCACGGTTGGATGTTGATTGCCACTGTTGGCGTGGTGGTCGCGTTCGCAAGTTCACGACTCACCCGTCGTCAGGTAACTGCTTAACCTTCGAAGAAATGCCCTTACGCTGTAGGCGTGGCTCGCACTGCTCAGAATAAGAACGGTCATGCGCCAAAGGTCTGCGTTACCTGTGGCCTGCCCTTCGAGTGGCGTCGCAAATGGGCTCGGGATTGGGAGAACGTGAAGTACTGCAGTGACCGCTGCAGGAAAGCAGAATCTGCTCGTTAAGTCGTTTGGCTATTTATTAATGCGCTGATCACACCATTGCCAGATGGCATCACGGGCTTCAGGAGTGTCTGAATTCTTCGTTCGTGGCAATCGGTGAATCGGTCGTTCTGCACGATCGCTCCAGAACTTTCCAGAGTGGTTCGCCATGGCTTCATCGGAGCACAGCCAGCACATTGTGTCAGCACCTTGACTCGCACTTCTCAACAACGGCTTGGTCACCATCCGGAATACGGGAAGCGAATCTTGAACACCAGGCGTATCGGCCCAGCCTGGGTGCATCGATGCAAAAGAGACCTCGGCCTCACTCAGTGCCCACATTTCATTCAGGGTCACTTGGATACGTTTTGCAATCGCATATTGCTTCGTTCCGTCGTAATACGCAGGCGTCATTTCTGGCAACTCATCTACAAGAACATTCGGAAGTGATGCTGCATACATTCCTCCCGACGAAACGGTGATGACTCGCCCATGTGATGCGCGTAGCAACGGCAAAAGTCCTGTGGTCATCTGATGTGGTCCAAGAACATGGGTTGCGATAGTTGTCTCGAAACCTTGTGGAGTGGTGGAACGTTCCTTCAGCAACGCACCTGCATTATGAATGACCGCATGCAGGGAGTCATGAGATTCAAAAATCTGTTGAGTCGCTGCTGAAACTGAATCGAGGTCGCCCATATCAGCGATAACCGTGCTGAACACTTGGTCGTCCGAATCTCGAACTAATTCATCCAACAGCTGCTGAAGTTTTTCAGTAGACCGACCAATGAGAATGAGATTGGCCCCCAGGGCAGCTAACTGAAGCGCTGCGGCTTTCCCCAGCCCGGAGGTGGGGCCGCTGATTGCGACAGTCTTCCCACGAAGGGCGTTGTGATCTAACGGCGTGAACTGGGAAGCTCGCACGAGATATCCGATGCGAGAGAAGCCCGGAACTACCAGTGCATCTAATGCGGAATCAATGATCTTCGGCAATGCCATACCCGCACCGTACAGGGGCAATGTAAAAGGTAGATACCGTGTTCCTATGACTTCTAACGTCTCAGAATTCATTGGGGTCTACGACGCCGACTCCACATTGTTCGGCGAGATTTCATACTGGATTGGCGCTCGTCTGGGCGTAGCTCACTGCTCGTTGTGCGAACTCACCCATGGCTTGTTCACGGAGAAAGCTGAATGGAAACTGTGTTCAGAGTCCCTCGGTGTTCCTTTCCGAACATTCCATCGAGATGATGCACCTGACGATGTCAGCAATGCATTAGCGGACCACTACCCCGCTGTGCTGCAACGCACGAGCGAAGGTTTGTCGGTCATCTTGACAAAGGAACAACTTGAGAGTTTCGACGGCCGCACAGCAAACTTCGCACAATGGTTGTCCGCCTACTTGATTAATTCTTGAGAGCGGCGCGGGCTTCTTCGGGGTCCGGTGTGAAACCAGGAGTGTCTCGACAGAACTCGACCATGATTCCGTTGGGATCGATGTAATAAATGGAATGACACCAGCCATGGTCCACGTCCATCAACGGTTCAACACCACCGGCTGAAAGTGATGCCTTGGCTTGCTGTTGACGTTCCTCATCAGCCGCAAATGCAATGTGATTCACCCACACGGGCAGGCCGACCGATTCGGACACATCTGATTTCCAATCGGGCTTTTCCCCCACGCCGTGCACGTCAAAGAATGCAATGCACGAACCATCACCAAGGTCGAAGAACAAGTGGCGAAAGAAAGCCTCCGAGTCCGGAACTCGCGTGACTTCTGTGTGTACTAGTGGAAAGCCACACAAGTCCTCATAGAAATGCCGAGTCGCTTCAGGGTCTTTGCACGCATATGCAACGTGATGTACACCTACTGATCGATTTGATCCAGTCATCGCACTCTCAATTTCATTCCGGGACCATCAGGTCCATCTACTTCGGTCATTGGTTCTTCTTTGTTATCAAACTCAAGCTTTAATGCCTTCGTCATCACTGCATGCATGTCATACATCGCAGTGATGTACGTGAATTCAAGAATCTCTTCATCGCTGAGATGTTCTTTCAAAGTAGCGAACACACCATCAGCAACTCGACCACCGTCGTAAACAAGAGCATCGGTGTACGCGAGAACAGCACGTTCAATGGGCGAAAAACAATCCGCTGTTTGCCAATGAGGAATTGCCGTAATCTTTTCTTCACTCACTCCGGCAGAACGTGCCGACTTAATGTGTTGCGAATAAACGAACTGACTTGAGCGAGCCCAGCCAACTCGCGTTTGTCCCAACTCGCGTAGTTGAGGATCCAGCATGCGATCGCGGCTGCGGTAGAGAACGAAGCCACGCATGGCGTGATCGAAAATCTCAGGTACCAGCGCGAACACTGTCCACCAATCACCTGGTGTTCCCGTAGCAGTACCTGGCTCCGCGACCGGATCGCGATCACCGAAGAGAAGGTCGTAGGTCGGCAACACACTTTCGTGTGCTTCGGCCCGCGATACCTGACGTAGTCGTGACATATGAACCCCCTATCGACATTCTGCCACCTCTAGAAAGCAGCTCGGGACAACTGTGCGAACAGATGTACCCATTCCCTGGAATACATCACCCAGGTACCAAAGGTCATTTATTTCGAATGTTGTGAATTGCACACTCCCTAGTACCAAGAGTCGCTTGTCGTGGCGCTCTTCGAGCAAGGAGTTCCCATGCATAACACCGGACAACCACTGCACACTCGATTTCACAAGTCGGCTGCGTACTTTGCATCAGCAATTCTTCTCGCAGCAGTTCTCATTATGCGAGTGAACGAATCTACGACTAAAGCAATTGCGCTGAGTACAGGCATCATCAGTGCCAAAGTCAGTGATCATGTGGGCGTCGACAGTGTTGGTCATCCCGATGGCACGGGAACGTCGAATTGTGTTCGGTATCAGCCGACTTCAAGCGCAACATCATCTGGATGGGTGACATCCACAAGTTCTCCGAATGAAGCGCAAACCGCGCACGGGCAATCAGGCTCTTCATGTCCATCATCTCTCGATATCAGTCAACAAAGTGCCGTCGGTATACGGCCTGCAGGGGCGGCAACTTTCACCAGTGGCACTCCCTTTCTTCTCGCCCGTGCAATTCACTACAACAATCCCATTCGTGGAGCAGCTGAATACTGGAATGGAAAGTTCACAATCCAGATGGCTGGCTTTGATGGTTCACCCCAAGTAGGGCTCAATTGGTGGATGTGGGAAACACCTAATAATGCAAATCCTTGCGCCGGTGGCTCCGATTCCAATGGATGCTTTGATGAAATCAAATTCACGTCACAAATTGGTGATCAAATTGTGACGCAATCTGGTTACGACTATCGCCTAGTTATTACAGGTTTCGTACCGGTCAGTTCATCTACGACATGTCCAAGCACTCCGAGTGGCGCAACGATTAATGACTTCTGGACACATGAAGGCGCCACCACCCATGCATGCCTCTATGCAGCGTTATCTCAAGTCCGCAAGGTAGTCATCACAAAATCCATTGTGGGAAATGGAAACGGAGTTGATGCCCCTTCCGCACAATTTGATTTCACGACAACTGGAAACATTTCGGGCTCACCGTGGACAAACGGCTCATTCACACTTACTCCACCAACAAACGGCAATGCATCAACTACAGCAAAGGAGATTGTTTCTACTGACACCATCTCTGTCACTGAAACATCTCCACCCAATAGCAATTGGTCACTAACAAACATTGCATGTACTGATTACGCCGCTAACGGCAATCCAAGGCCTTTGCCAAGTGGCGCTACCTATAACACGGCTACTCGTCGTCTGGAACTGACGCAAATTCCTGCACCACCGGATGTCACACATCCAAACATCACATGCGTGTTCCAAAATACATACACACCACATGCGACGCTTACATTGGTCAAGCATGTAACTGGCGGAAATGCAGCAATCTCCGATTTCACGTTGACAGCTACTGGCGCAGATGTTGCACCAACTGCCGACCACACCATCTCCGGAACAAGCGGCCATCAAAATGTCACGTCTCGAAGTGTCCCCGCAGGCGCATACACACTCAGTGAAAATGGCCCTTCTGGATATGTCTCAAATCAAGGATGGTCTTGCCCTGGCGCCTCGATTGTTGACAATGTGGTGACCTTGGTTGATGGCGCAAATATCACATGCACCATCACAAATCGATTTCAATCCGGCAGCCTTCGCATCAATGTAGTGATTTCAGCTCCACCAGGATCTGTCACGGCTCCGGGTCGAAACTTCACCGGCACCTACACATGCGGGGCAGATCCTGTTGCACCATTCACCGCGACAGAGTCGTCACCATTTGGTGCGGCAAATCTTCCCTCGGGAACTTCCTGCTCGGTCGTTGCAACACAACCGACAGGGGACCTTGCTAACGCATCATTTGCGTGGGCAACACCCACATATTCGACACAACCTGTCGTCATCGGTGACGAGACCGAGTCAACGATCACTGTGACCTATCGCGTGATTCAGCGCTTCGGTTCATTCAGCGTGACGAAATCAATCTCTGACCAGAGTGGATATACCGGTGCAGCAGGACGAATCTTCCCGATCAACTACTCCTGCCGTATTGGTGAAGACGTTGTAGCAAACGGAACACTCAACGCAATCGCCGGAGTGGCCATCTCTCCAGAGGAACAAATTCCGGCAACTGCAACATGCCAGCTTGCTGAAACTCTGAACCTTTTGGAAGGAGATTTTGTGGACAGTTCTTACGAATGGAACACACCACTCTTCAGCGATGCAACGCCGGTGATACCTGCTGATCAAGTTCTCAATATCAGCGTGACCAATCGATTTAACCGAATCTTTGGATCCTTGCTCATAAGCAAAACTCTGTCTGGCTCTACAATTGGTTTTGTAGAAGGTACAAAGTTCAACTTCACAGTCTCCTGTGGTGAGGTGTTTAACACGACAGTCATTGCAGGAATTGGTGAACCAGCGACAACAGCAAACATCCCGCGCGGCACCCAATGCACTGTGGCTGAAGTGGCACCAACAGGCGGCCTCAGCACTACTGAGTATTCGTGGGGTCCGACCCCTTCCCCTCAGGGCGTGACAGTGGAGCGGTTGAACCAACCAGTGGTCTTCAACAACAGCATCACCTTTGTGGCAAGCACAACCACTTCCACCACCCTGCCTGCGACAACGACTACCGTTCCCGCGACAACGACCACAGTTCCAGGCACGACAACCACCGTCGCACCAACCACAACAACGACCATTCCTACCGAGTTAGATGTTCTTGTTCCCGATGAATTACAAGTACTCCCCGCAACTGGTCATACATCGAATGGTGCCCTATTCGCAGGAATTCTGATGATTCTTATCGGAGGAATCTTTATCCTTCGCAAGAGGATCGTTCGATAAAGACTAGGCGCGACGCTGTACCAGGCGCTTACTGCGATTCACCGCAACGCCGATGCCAATCATCATGAGCGCTGCAAGTAGCAGTGGCTCGGTGTTGTTGGCACCTGTCATGGGCAACTGTGGCTTTGCAGGGATGATCGGAGTGAGCTTTGACTGCACTGTTTGACCAGCAACGTCTGTCACTTGGTAGGTGATGGACAAGCCCTTACCGGTCTTCGCATTGCGGCTGGCGGTGAAGGTCACAACACCTGTTGTCTTGTTCAACTTGAAACGTCCAAGATGAGGAACAACCACAATGCCATCGGCATCACACACTGATACATCAGCTGCGACAACCGGAGCCGGATCAATCAAACAGGTCACGGACTTATTGAGACCGAGCTTTGAAGTAGCCAGGCCTTGATTGCCAGTGATGGTGGTGAACTGTACGGTCTCGCCACGATTCACTTCAAGAGTCTGTGGCTTTGCAACTGGCATCGACGGTGGTGGTGCAACGACAACGGTGATGGTTGCCATGGCAACTTGACCAGCGCCATCTGCAACGGAGTACTTAATGGCTGTTGCATTCCCCCAGAAGGTTGGAAGCGGCACGAAACGAACGCTGCCATTGGCCTGAACGAGATAAGTGCCTTCACCAGGAACAGTCAGTGATGTGAGAGAACATGACGACGGAACAGTTGTTGAGGCATCGCACAACTTGAGAGTGTTGCCAATGAGGGAGGTACCAGTTCCGGCAACATCATTCGTGAGAGGACTGATTGTTTGCGCAGTATTCCATGGACCCGTTGATGTGTCATTCACAATCGTTGGCATTGGAGGAATGACTGGCGTCAGAGTCGATGCCACTGTCTGACCGAAGATGTCAGTGATCTGATACGTAACTGAGGTGCGATGGCCAATCGGGGCATTAGCCAGCGAGGTGTAGGACACCACCCCGGTGAGTACATCGATTCTGTATGTTCCTTCGCCAGCGATGGTCACATCGGTGACGCCACACACGTTTGTAGATGGGTCGACGATGCAGAAGCTAGTTGGGTTGAGGGCAGCTCCGCCCGCAGCAGAAGCAGCAAGTGCTCCAGAGCCCACGATGGGCAAGAAGGTTACGGTTGACGCAGGAGCAAGCGCACGAAGATCAGGCGTCGCCACTGGAGGTGGCGGCATTGACACTGTTGGTGTGATGGTTGCACTGGCAACGCGACCATTGATGTCTGCCACCACATATTTCACAGGCGATGCTGTACCCACAAAAGTTGGCAACGGATCAAATGTCACAGTGCCATTTGCATTCACTGTGTAGGTGCCCTCATTTGACACCGTCAATGTCGTGAGGTTGCACGATGCATTAGCAGTTGAAGTTGTTGCACACAGCTTCACACTGCTTGGCACCAAGGTTGCAGGAGCAACTGCAGAGTCATTTGTCAGTGGCGAGATCACCTGATTCGTATCAAATGGCCCTGTGTTGGTGTCATTGACGGCTGTTGGAGGCGCAGGGATGATCGGCGTGAGGGTCGAAATAGCTGTCTGGCCAAAGATGTCGGTGACTCGGTACGACAGTGGCGTCTTAGTTCCAGCCGCAGCATTGCCGTCCGCAACGAATGTGACTACACCTGTCGATGAGTTCAGGGTGTACGTGCCTTCACCAGCGATTGTGACAACACCATCAGCATCGCAATTGGTTGTACCAGGCGTCAGGAGACATGTTGCTGAGGTATTGAATCCAACCGTCGAAGTTGCGAGACCACTTGCACCAGTCAAAGTCGTGAAGTTCACGGTTCCACCTGGAATCACTGTCTTCGTTTGTGGTGTTGCAACTGGGACGGGAGGTAATCCAACTGTAGGCGTGATGGTGGCATTTGCCAGCTGACCAGTGCTGTCAGCAACGATGTACTTCACCGGTGATGCAGTACCCGTAAATGTTGGTAATGGATCAAAGGTGACCGTGCCATTTGCATTCACTGTGTAGGTGCCTTGGCCAGCAACGGTCAACGTTGTGAGGTTGCAGGAGGCATTTGCAGTAGAGGTGGACGCGCATAACTTCACGCTGCTTGCAATCAACGTTGCTGGATTTGCAGCAGAGTCATTGGGCAGAATCGAGATTGTTTGATTCGTGTCAAATGCGCCGCTGGAGGTGTCATTTGTTGCAACCGGAGGTGCAGGAATAATCGGAGTAAGGGTTGCAGTATCAGTCTGCCCAAAGACATCTGTTACTTGATACGTCAATGCAGTCTTTGTGCCTTGCGTGGCATTCACATCGGCCACAAATGTGACAACACCAGTTGCTGTATTCAGCGTGTATGTGCCTTCACCAGCAATCGTGACAACACCATCTGCATCACACGTAGAAGTTCCTGGCGTGATCAGACACGTGGCAGAGGTGTTGAACCCCACTGTCGATGTTGCCAGTCCACTGACGCCAGTCAAAGTTGTGAAGTTCACGCTGCCTCCAGGAATCACAGCCTTCGTCTGTGGATTCGCAAATGGGGCCGCTGGCATCAACACTGTTGGGGTAATGAGGGCATTTGTGATCTGACCAGTGGAGTCAGAAACGATGTACTTCACCGGTGATGCGGTACCAGTAAACGTTGGAAGAGGATTGAACGTCACTGTGCCATCTGAGTTGACCGTGTACGTACCTTCGTTTGGAACTGTCAGTGTCGTGAGGTTGCAGCTTGCGTTCGCTGTCGAGGTCGTTGCACACAACTTCACCGAGCTTGCAACCAACGTGGCAGGGGAAGTAACAGAATCATTCGCGAGAATCGAAATGACCTGATTTGTGTCGTACGGACCAGTGGACGTGTCATCTGTAGCGGCTGGTGGTACTGGGATGATCGGCGTCAACGTTGAAGTTGCAGTCTGACCAGTGATATCCGTGACGACATACGTAATCGGAGTCTTCGTACCAGATGTCGCATTCGCATCGGCTACGTAGGTGACAACACCCGTTGATGGGTTGAGTGTGTACGTGCCTTCACCAGGAATAGTGATGACTCCATCAGCATCACAAGTAGTGGTGTTGGGTGTGTAGAGGCATGTTGCTGCTGTATTGAATCCAACGCTTGACGTTGCAAGTCCACTAGCACCAGTAAGTGTCGTGAAAGTCGCAGTTGCGCCAGGGATGACAGCCTTTGACTGCGGAGTCGCAGTTGGTGCTGCAGGTGCTGACACCGTCGGCGTAATCGTGGCATTCGTGATCTGACCAGTGCTGTCAGCCACGATGTACTTCACCGGCGATGCAGTGCCAGTGAACGTTGACAATGGATCGAATGTGACGGTGCCGTTCGCATTGACCGTATACGTACCCTGGTTTGCAACCGTCAGCGTTGTGAGATTGCAACTTGCATTTACTGTTGAAGTTGTGGCGCATAACTTGACCGTGCTTGCAATCAACGTCGCAGGCGAGGTCGCAGAGTCGTTTGTCAAAATCGAAATGACCTGATTTGTGTCATAGGCGCCAGTAGACGTATCGTTTGCGCCAACAGGAGGAGCCGGGATAACCGGCGTCAATGTAGACGTTGCTGTCTGGCCGAAGGTGTCGGTCACACGGTATGAAAGTGGTGTCTTTGTTCCTTGTGTCGCATTGATATCGGCAACAAAAGTGACAACACCAGTTGAAGTGTTCAGCGTGTACGTGCCTTCACCTGCGATTGTCACTACCCCATCAGCATCACAGGTAGTGGTGCTAGGTGTGAGAAGACATGTCGAAGCATTCACGAGCCCGACGCCTGAAGTTGCAAGACCACCTGTTCCCGTCAAGGTTGTAAATGTGGCGGTTCCACCAGGGATGACAGCTTTCGACTCTGGCGTTGCAACTGGTGCAGCAGGCATCGAGACAGTCGGTGTGATGGTGGCGCCGGTGAATTGACCAGTGGAATCTTGCACTGCGTACTTCACAGGTGAAGCAGTACCAGTGAATGTTGGAAGAGGATCAAATGTGACTGTGCCGTTCGGGTTGACCGTATATGTGCCCTGGTTTGCAATTGTCAATGTTGTGAGGTTGCAGCTTGTGCTAGCCGTAGCAGTCGTTGCACACAACTTCACGGTGCTCGCATTCAATGTCGCAGGAGAAGTAACTGAGTCATTGGTCAAGATTGAGATGGTTTGATTCGTGTCATATGCGCCAGTTGAAGTGTCATTCGTTGCAACTGGTGGTGCTGGAATGACTGGCGTCAGAGTTGACGTCGCTGTCTGACCAGTGATGTCCGTGACGCGATATGTCAATGGTGTCTTAGTACCTGCAGTGGCATTGACATCCGCAACGAAGGTGACGACACCAGTAGTTGGGTTCAATGTGTAGGTGCCTTCACCTGCGATTGTCACTACCCCATCAGCATCACAGGTAGTGGTGCTCGGTGTGAGAAGACACGTCGAAGTATTTACGAGTCCGACACCTGAAGTGGCAAGTGCACCCGTACCGGTCAGTGTGGTGAACGTCGCAGTAGCACCAGGGATGACAGCCTTCGTTTCTGGGGTCGCTACTGGAGCGGCAGGCGGGGTGACAGTCGGGGTCAGGGTCGCGGAGGTGAGCTGAGTAGTGCTGTCGGCAACGACATACTTCACAGGTGATGCTGTGCCCTTGAATGTTGGCAACGGATCAAATGTGATTGTTCCGTTTGCATTGACCGTGTAGGTGCCTTCGTTCGGAACCGTCAAGGTTGTGAGATTGCAGCTTGTGTTTGCTGTACCGGTCGTTGCGCACAATTTCACTGTGGTCGCATTCAACGTTGCGCCTGCACCTGGGTTGTCGTTTGTCAGAACGGAGATTGTCTGATTTGTGTCGTAGGCTCCTGTCGAAGTGTCGTTCGCTGCGACAGGAGCCAACGAAAGAATTGGTGTCAGTGTCGATGTTGCTGTTTGACCGAAGGTGTCTGTGACCTTGTATGTAATTGCTGTCTTTGTTCCCGATGTTGCATTTGCATCGGCCACATACGTCACGACTCCGGTCGATTGGTTCAAGGTGTACGTACCTTCACCAGCAATCGTGACAACTCCGTCTGCATCACATGTAGTGGTGTTTGGCGTGTAGAGACACGTCACTGTCGTATTAAAGCCAACACCTGAGGTTGCGAGTCCATTTGTCCCCGTCAAAGTGGTGAATGTTGCAGTTCCACCAGCAATCAGTGTTTTCTGGTCTGGTGTTGCAGTTGGTGCAGCAGGCATCGCCACTGTTGGGGTAATCGTTGCTCCTGTTAGTTGACCATTGCTATCCGCCACCACATACTTCACAGGCGAAGCTGTTCCCGTAAAGGTTGACAACGGATCAAAGGTCACTGTTCCATTCGCATTGACCGTGTAGGTGCCCTGGTTGGCCACTGTCAACGTTGTGAGATTACAACTGGCGTTCGCAGTTGCAGTTGTTGCACACAACTTCACCGAACTACCAACCAGCGTGGCAGGTGATGTCACGGTGTCGTTCGACAAAATAGTGATGGTTTGATTCGTGTCATACGCACCACTGGAAGTGTCGTTCGTTGCTACAGGTGCAGGCGGAATCAAGGGTGTCAACGTTGAAGTTGTGGATTGACCGGTTGCGTCAACGACCTTGTACGTAATTGCAGTCTTTGTACCAACTGTGGCAGCAGGGTCTGCGACGTATGTGACAACGCCAGTCGACTGATTTAACGTGTACGTACCTTGACCAGCGATAGTCACGATGCCATCAGCATCACAAGTAGTAGTGCTTGGGGTGTAAAGACACGTTGCCATCGTGTTGAAACCAGCAGTCGCAGTGGCAAGGCCACCAGTGCCTGTCACTGTCGTAAACGTTGCAGTTCCGCCAGGAATCACAGTCTTTGTCTCAGGTGTTGCAACAGGAACAGGAGGCGCCGTCACAGTAGGCGTGATATTCGCACCAGCAAGCTGGCCGGTGGAATCTGCCACCACATACTTCACTGGGGTTGCGGTCCCCTTAAATGATGGCAGCGGATCAAACGACACCGTGCCATCAGCATTGACCGTGTACGTACCCTCATTCGCAACCGTCAACGTTGTGAGATTACAAGAAGCATTCGCAGTCGCAGTCGTTGCGCACAACTTCACAGAACTTGCAACCAATGTTGCACCAGTGCCCGGCGTGTCATTGGCTGTCACAGAAATGGTCTGCACTGTGTCCCATGCGCCAGTCGAAGTGTTCGCCGTTGCACTTGGCGCAGGAGGCACAATCGGAGTCAACGTTGACGTAACCGACTGACCAAAGATGTCCACAACCTTGTACGTAATTGCAGTCTTTGTTCCAGGGGTCGCCGTGGAAAGAGCCACGTAAGTGACGATGCCTGTCGTTGAATCAAGCGTGTATGTGCCTTGACCAGCGACGGTCACGATGCCATCGGCATCACAGGTACTTGTGCCAGGTGTATAGAGACACGTTGCCACGGTGTTGAAACCAGGTCCCGAAGTTGCGAGTCCGCCGGTCCCAGTCGTCGTCGTAAATGTCGCAGTTCCGCCAGGAATCACTTGCTTCGTTTCTGGAGAAGCAACAGGGATTGGGGGAAGTGAAACCGTGGGAGTAATCGTTGCTCCAGCGATCTGACCATTGGAGTCTGTGACTGCGTACTTCACCGCAGATGCAGTGCCAGAGAAGGTAGGCAACGGATCAAACGTGACCGTGCCGTTGGCATTGACTGTGTAAGTTCCCTGGTTCGCAACTGTCAATGTTGTGAGATTGCAACTTGCATTAGCGGTGGAAGTAGTTGCGCACAGCTTCACGCTGGAGGCAACAAGAGTTGCTGGCGCTGTGGCCGAATCATTAGTGAGAATTGTGATGGTCTGGTTGGTATCCCATGCACCTGTTGATGTGTCGTTGACTGCCACGGGAGCAGGAGGGATTGTTGGCGTCAATGTTGACGTAGCAGTTTGTCCAAAAGTGTCAGTCACACGGTACGTAATCGCTGTCTTGGTGCCGGCAGTCGCTGCAGGATCTGCAACGTAGGTGACAATGCCAGTAGAAGCATTCAGCGTGTACGTGCCTTGACCGGCAATCGTGACAATTCCGTCAGCGTCACATGTTGCTGGCGATGACGCTGGTGTGATCAGACATGTCGAAGCCGCAACAAGTCCAACACCTGAAGTGGCAAGACCACCTGTGCCAGTAATGGTGGTGAACGTTGCGGTTCCACCGGGGATGACAAGTTTGGTTTCCGGAGTTGCCACAGGAGCCGCAGGCATTGCAACGGTCGGAGTAATCGTTGCGCTCGTCACTTGAGTGGTGGAATCAGCAACGATGTACTTCACTGGAGATGCGTTTCCTGTGAATGTTGACAGTGGGTCGAACGTGACAGTGCCATTGGCATTCACTGTGTACGTACCCTCATTGGCAACTGTCAACGTTGTGAGATTGCAACTTGCATTCGCGGTAGCGGTGGTCGCACACAACTTCACGCTCGTTGCATCGAGAGTTGCACCAGCCCCAGCAGCGTCGTTGGTCAATGGAGAAATCGTCTGATTCGTGTCATACGCACCAGAGGACGTGTCATTCGTGGCAGTCGGTGCGGGCGAGACAATCGGAGTCAATGTTGAAGTTGCAGTTTGTCCGGTGATGTCCGTGACCTGATAGGTCAATGCGGTCTTGGTACCGGGCGTGATATTCGAGACTGAAACAAAAGTGACAACTCCTGTTGAAGTATTCAACGTGTAAGTGCCTTCGTTGGCAATCGTGACAACACCGTCGGAATCACAAGTAGCCGGGACTGAACCAGGAGTAATAAGACATGTTGATGCTGTATTAAATCCTGCAGCCGAAGTTGCTAGGCCATTCGTTCCAGTCAATGTGGTGAACGTTGCGGTCGCACCGGGAATCAATGTCTTCGTTTGTGCCGTAGCTACAGGGGCAGACGGTGCAACCACCGTTGGCGTAATGGTTGCGGAAGTGGCCTGCTGAATTCCATCCTGCACCACATATTGAATTGGCGTTGCAGTTCCACGGAAAGTTGGCAACGGGTCAAATGTGACAACGCCGTTCGCGTTGACGGTGTACGTGCCCTCATTCGGAATTGTCAGCGTTGTCCCTGTGCAAGATGCAATAACTGTTCCCGTTGTACAGATACGGACTGTGCTTGGGTCAATTGGCGAGAGTGTTCCAGAAATATCATTCGTCAAAGGCGAAATGATTTGGTTCGTGTCATATGAACCGCTTGAAGTGTCATTGATCGCAACCGGCGAAGTTGTTGTTACAGATGGCGTATACGTACTCGTTCCAATGTTTCCATTCACATCGGCAACTTGGTAACTCAACGGTGTTGCAGTTCCCGTAAAAGTACTCAGCGGAGTAAACGTGACAACACCCGTATTGCTGACGGTGTAGGTGCCTTGATTCGGGACTACAACGGATCCGCCGGGCCCCACGGTGCAGTTTGGCGCCACTTGATTTGTTGCCGGATTACACAACTTGACGGATGCAGGGTCCAATGCCACGGTCGTGCCGGCCGCATTCATCGCATTCGTATCGTTGGTAACGACATTGATGGATTGTGGTGTGTTGACAGGACCGACTGTCGCATCAGGGAATGCAGTTGGCTTGGGAGTGCTATGGCACATTGCGCCATCCGTTGGAACTGTTGGAACCTGGTACATCAAGGTAAATGCCGAACTTGCTGACGCAGTTGCTGGTGTCGATGTGCGGAAATACTGACGGTACCCATCAGTCACAATGACTTCACCAAAACCATCTGCGTAGATCGCGCCACCCGCTGCATAGTTCGAAGGCATGATTGACCGAGATGTAGATACCCATGAATAGTCAGGCGCTGCATCCTGGGTCGCCATGTACAAAGCAGAACCAGATGATGAATAGATCTTGCCGGCCGAATACGCAAGGTCATCTCCTGTCATTGCAACGCTGACTGTCACCGTTGTTGCGACTCGACTCGAGAGATTGATGGAGTACAAGGTCGTAGTCGAGCCAGTCTTTTTGACAATCAGATTTCCCGTCGCATCAACGTCGCCACCCTTTATCGCTGTCATGTCTGCGACTGTGACACCAGAAATGGCACCGAGGTCAGTCGGCGTTCCATTGCTTCCAATTCGAATGAGATCGCCAGCCGTCAGTCCATCCCCGCCTGTTGTTGCGATGCCATACAGATATCCATCTGATTGATTGAAGCCAATCGCGTCAATCACTGCAGTTGTCAATTTCGGACCAATCTCATATGACAATGCTGGGTTCTGAGTTGGACTGAGGCGATACAGCTGGCCGCCTGTGTAGTGGTACATGTAGGCATTGCAGACAAAAGAGCCAGCATTTGCTGGCGTCGTCGCAACGAGCACATCTTGCGTGTTCTTGGTGAATCCTGTTGTCACCACATTGCCCGCACCATTTGTGTACGTACCCGCAGCTGTAGCAACAACAGCGACGCTGTATTCACATGTGGCAACACCCGCTGTCATTGACGCACCGGTAACGGTCACAGAGTTCGTCATTGTTGACATTGCTGCTGGATCAATGGTCGGGTTGTAGCCAGCGCGAACCCCGTCAGGGCACGTCGTCATCAAGTTGTTATTTGCTGCAACTTCAAGACCAGACGGGAGCGTGTCGACAAACCCCAAGCCAGTCTTTGCAGTATTACCCGGAGCATTCGTGAATGTAAATGTCAACGTGGCCACTTCACCCACAGCAACAGTTGCTGGAACGAATTTCTTTGTCAATGTCGGCATCACGGTGTATTCACCATCAATGACACCAGTTGTACCTATTGCGATAGTGCTGACTTTTGAAAGAAGAGATGTGATTGCCGTCGTTGTTTCAGTAGTAGTTCTGTTTGCGAGTGTCGCGGTATTTCCAGCGGTCACAACGGTTTTTGTAACTGCTGCCGTTGATACGTCATTGAACTTCACTGTGTAATCACCAGGTGAAAGATTGGGGAACGAATATGTTCCGTTTGCCCCAGTGACAGTCGTAATTGGCTGACCACGCATTGAAGAGTTTCCATACGTATCGGGATACGTCAATGGATTACCTGCGGAGTCACACAAGGTCACAGTCGCACCTGAAATTGCATTGGATGCAGTGTCTCTTGCTGTGCCCGACAAACTCGTTGAACACAACAACGGATCAGCTGCACCAATGTTCACTGTTGCCGTTGCTCGGGTCAACGGAGTGACAGTCGAACCATCAGTTGCGCTTCCGTCTGCAGTCACTGTTGTTGTCGTTGCATTGAACTGCGAGCCAGTGAAGGTTGGTCCGGCAGGACAAAGAATTGCAGTGGGACGCAAGCAAAGTTGAGGGGCACCACCAACAGCAGTAATGCGAGCTCCTACTTCACCATTGAGTGTTCGGCCAGTAAAAGACACCGTGAATGAAGGGTTTTGTCCAGAGTCTCCGATCGCCAGTGATGATAAATCAACTGTGTTATTCCCCGGAATCGAGATATTTGTCCATCCGGTAATGGCAGATCCTGCAGCAGTCTTCACTGTCAATGTTGCGGTTGTAAACGGAGTAGTCGTGTTAAGAACAAACGAACGCCACCCTTGAATTGCATCAGCTGATGAACACGCCATTCGGGGCACAAGTAGCCCTGCCTCAAAAACGACTGTTGGTGGCGGTACTGCACAGTTACCTGCCGCACCTGTGTAAGCGTCATAGGTCTGAATGATTCCGTCGTTAGAGTTTGACCAGATGCAATATGCATTCGTTGGGTCAATTCTCAATTGATAGTTGGTATCGGGAATTCCAGTAGCTGCCCAGTTCTTACACCAAGTATCTGTTGCAAAGTCCCAGCAATAAATCTTTCCTTGACCAACTGCCCAGTTGCCATCTCCCCAATACATTCGGGTTCCCGACGTATCCCAGTTCTGCGTGTACGCGTCATAACTAGCGACATAGGTTGCGATGTACTTCGTCGTGAAGTTTGTTGTCAATGAACTTGAGATATCAGTTCCGGCGGCATTGAAACATTGGAAGAAGCCACCATTTGCGCCAGCACCCAATGCAGAGAAGCATGCACCTGCAACTCCACCTTGCGCAGTCGGGAGTTTTGACCAGTGAACTGCGGCTTTAGTAATAGTGCGAGGGTTCGACCAACCAGTACAAGCGTTTCCAGTCATCGCATCAATGCACACTGCCTTTGTTGCGACACCAGCGCTCGCGTAAATACGACCGCCCCATTCACCCACTGTTGGACGCCAACGGTAAACACCTGATTTTGCAGTGAGAAGGTTCGCGCCAAAATCAATGATACCGCCGGTGCTACATGGAGCACCCGCACCACTATTCAAACGAATATCGACACAAACGAGGTCACCTGTATTGACTGCCCACGTGAAAAGTCGACCGTTGTACTGCGCAAAACCACCGCTGCAGTCATAGATCTGACCGGACTGCCCACAGGCATAACCTGAGGAAGGAACATTGGTCGAAGATCCACCCGATACGAACGAGGAATCTGCAGTTCCACCGCACCACTTATTCGTGAGCGAGATGTCTCCCGCCTTGATGCAACCGAATCCAACTTGATTGACTCCGTTATACGTGTAAACCGTTGGAAACCAAATCTCATCATCAACAGTGTCAAACCAACCCGTTGATTGCTCGTTTGAGTGCATGTTGAACAGTGGTGCTGTTGTCAGAGATTCAATTTTGAATGGCCACGAAGGTCCACACGTTTCACCGGTACGTAAATGGCAGTCAATACTTTGATTACTTGAGCCCACATTCGATCCGCCTGAACCGTTGTGGTGCCAGATGTTGAAGATGTGACCCGCATCATCAAAGAACACGTCCCAACCATCTCCACTGGATCCGGTCGTTGTTGGAAATTGACCTGTGGTGGGTTGGGCTGCATTTGCATCGGTTGATGCAATTTGTCGTCCAATGTTGTCTGCACCTTGGCTGACGAGTTGACCTCTTGCCTTCACTTTGATGATTGCGTTCCAGCCAGCAGTAGTGGTGGGCGCAGTTGTAGTCCACGTTGTTCCATCAGTTGAATACGAAATTGTCCAACCAGCTGGAGCAGTGATGTCTGCAGTGCTTTGCAGATGCAGCAACGGGCTGATGTCCTGCACAATCTCTTGCTCAGTCGTTCCTGCGACAGCAACTGGGGCCGTTGCGGTGAGATCTACTTTGCTTCCCGGCGTTACTTCTGTTGCGACTGCAGAAGAGTCAGGGGTGTAATCAACATCGAGTGTCATTCCCGCGAGAGCACTGGCTGGCGGAATTTCCATATTTGTGGCGACCATGCCAAAGGCAAGAAGGAGAACAATGCCCAATCGGGACTTGGAACGCAGATTATGGAAAAAGATTTTTCCTTGGCGTGAATACTCATTGCGGCGAGAGGAGTACTTTGCCAAAAACATGTCTAGTTATTATAGGCATGACCTAGTGATGATAAATAGGAATACATTGCCGGGCCTAAGCCATAAACCCTCAGTTCATTCGCCAACCCTGCCGCAATCGCAGGCTTGGTCGCATGGACCACTCATTTCGAGGCAAAATCTCCCTAGATGTCACGAATCAAGCCGTAATTCCCCCGCCACCCACAATCTCCAGTCGTCGCAGCTCCGAGTCGTAGCGCCAGGCTCTGAGCACCGGAAGTGTGGTCCCCCCGATTTCCAATGGAGGCCAATAAGCCAGCCCGAACAGTCTGTGACTGTACACTTGCTCAGACTGCCCATGGTCCGACCTTCGTACATTCCACTCGGACTAACGATGGGTATTCCTTCGCGCACTGCGCCATCGTGAAGTGACCAACTGATATCCACTTCAATTCCGGACGACTAAAGGGAGTGCAAGTTTCTCACTCGTAACTCAGCTTCTTTAGAGGTGCCCACTGCACTATTTCTTTGTGATTCATTTCTTCACCGCAGAAACAGGACGCGTCGCACTTTTCGAACACACTTCTTCAAGTAAACACTGCGCCGATTTTTCGGCAGTTTTCAAGCGCTCAGTATTGCGATAAACATGAATCATGACGGCACAATCACTGCCCCATTTCTTCCCCAAGAACACACATCACGCTCACCATTTGATGAGGGGGAAATTTCATGACCATGACCGAAGCGCGTCGAACAGAGATGCACATTGGCTTACGAGAAACCTTGGGGCCGCGTGTGGCTGACACCTTGATGGAGCACTTACCACCCAGCGGATGGGATGATGTCGCTAGTCAGTCCGAGATGAACCTTCGCTTCGAATTGGTTGATCGACGATTTGAAGAGATCGATCGCCGATTCGATGGGATTGACAAGCGATTTGACGGGATTGATTCACGGATGAGATTCATGATTGGCACCACTCTGACAATTGGATTGGCGCTCTTTGCCATTCAGGTTCAGATACTTCTGAGCCTTCAATGATGAAGTACTAGTTAGTCAAAGCCAATGAATGCTGCAGCGGTGTCATTCTGTGCACGATGTGACTGCACATGGTTCGCTACGAACTCTTCGTCCGGGAAGCCCATCGCAACACACGTCATGATCACTTGATCTTCCGGAATGTTTGCGTATTCGCGAACAACAGAAGACTGCATAATTCCCTGACCATTAATCACGGTTCCAAGACCCTTTGACCATGCCGCAAGTACGAGACCGTACGTTGCAGCACCACAGTCGAAGTGCGCAACGGTGTCGTGTTCCAACGCCTTATCAATCGTGATCACAATCGACACAGGTGCATCGAACTGACGGAAACCACGCATCACCCAATCTTGGCGACGAGCTTTGTCGTCGCGTTCAATTCCCATTGCTTCGAACAGCTGCACCGCAATCTCTACTTGACGATCACGATGAACACCTTCATAGCCATGGCTCAACTTGATCTCTCGATCAATACCGGCACCGGCCATCATGCGCTCGGTATTTCCTTCGCGAATCTTCTCAAGAGGATCACCCGTCACCACATGAAAGTGCCACGGCTGAGTATTCATTGAAGAAGGTGCGCGCTTCGCAATCTCAATGACTTCTTCAATGAGTTCTTTTGGGACCGGCTGCTTTTTGTAACCACGAATACTGCGACGCTCATTCACAATGACTGCGTGCTCTTGGTTACCGCTGTGAAGTTCTTTACCTGACATCTGTTTCCCCTATCTGATGCTTTCTATATGTTGGTCGGGACGGACCGTCAAGATTGCATTGGGAGCCATATTCAGTGCATTCACCCACCAGCCACTGGGGTCCTCTACATCTCGTCCGATCTGAATATCCACGACTGTTGATGTTTCTGGACCGCCAATGGTGACAAATCGGTCAAGTGGAATAAGGTCCAGCGACGAGAGAGTGCGGCCATCCTTGTTCAGCCATCCGTGAGGAAGGCGCTTCCCCACTTGTGCGCGAGGTGAGTACGTACGAATCACCTTGTCCGTCAGAGGCTCAAGTTCTGGGTCCGCATCGGTGAGGCGATAGCGATAACCAATTTGCAATCCCAACATGTCGAAATGGGTTGCTTGGTGTGAGATGGCTTCAGAAATTTTCTCCGATTCACCAGTCGGCAATGCTTCAAAGACCTCGATCATGCGAAACGCATTTTCCAAACTTGCCTGTGCATTACGTTCTGCAATCGGACGACGTTCCGGTTCATACGTCGCAAGAATTGAAGAATCACATTCACCACGATGTACGGCACCAATCTTCCAAGCAAGATTATGCGCATCTGCAACACCAGAGTTGAGTCCCATTCCCCCTGATGGCGGAAAGCGGTGAGCAGAGTCACCAACAAGAAACGTCTTGCCAGAGCGATAGGACGATGCAATCTGCGATGTCATTGTCCACGATGAGATTGTCAAAATCTCAATCGCAGTGTCTGGTTGTGTGATTACGTTTCTTACTCGCTCAATTGCATCAACCTCATCGAGACGTTGTCCATCATCATGTGCAGCCGTCATATACACCCATTCGCCGTCGTTTCCGTGCGAGATCAGTGTTCCGTCGATTGATGGGTCGCATAACCAATACAAAACACCGCGTGCATTGTGAGTCATCGAAGACAAGTCGGCACGGAAGTGGATCATGTGGAAGCGTTGCAGATTGTCGGGGCCAATCATTTCGATTCCGACAGAACGACGCACTGGGCTTGACGCACCATCACAACCAATGAGCCACGTTGCTTCAACAGACATAGCGGGAGTCCACTCAACGCCGTACTCCACGACAATGCCTGCCCGTTGTACTTCTTCTAACAACATCGGTTCAAGGATGTGCTGCGACAAGTTGCGTAATGGAGTTGGCGTATTTTCTAATTGATCATCGCCTTGTTGTTCATACTGCAGCGATCCAAGAACGTTTCCGCCAAGTTTGTCGACCCAATACACACGCCCTGCATCTTCGGGTGATTGTGCTGCTGCTCTGATGCGATCAACCTCGAGACCACATTGCCGCCAGATCTCAAATGTTCGGGCATTCAAAACATGTGCCGCAGGTGTGCGTTGAGGACCTTCACGACGTTCAACGATGCGAACCGAAAGTCCTTGCTTCTTCAGAAGTACCGCCATGGAAAGACCCACAGGGCCTGCTCCGACGATGAGAGCATCTGTTGCAGTCATTGTTCGCCTCAGAAAATTCCGGCGTACGAACCGCCATCAAGTTGAATGCTTTGGCCAGAGATGTAACCGGCCTGTACAGAACAGAGATACGCACACATGTCGCCTACTTCTTCAGGTCGACCAATGCGCTTTGCTGCAATGGTCTGAGCCATCTCTTCGTACGCCTGCTCAATAGTGATCTTCTTCAAGTCAGCCGCCAATTGAGCCATTTGCTGTTGACGACCTGTGTTGATGCGTTCGGGCAAGATGTTGTTGATTGTCACGTTCGATGAAACAACATCGCGCGAGATGCCTTTCACTGCAGAGATCAGACCTGTACGTGCGGCAGATGAAAGACCCATCGGCGATAGAGGTGTCTTCACCATCGCTGAGGTGATGTTCACAATGCGTCCAAACTTACGTGCCACCATTCCATCAATCACATCGCGAATAAGCAGCAGAGGTGCAAGCATGTTTTGGTCAATAGCTGCATGCCAATCTTCTGATGACCACGACTGGAACATTCCTGGTGTTGGGCCACTGTTATTCGTCACCACGATGTCTGGCTCAGGGCAAGCTTCAAGAAGAGCAGCTCGTGTTGCATCAAGAGCTATATCGCCAACAACCGTTGTGACTTCTACACCCGTTGATTGACGCAACTGTTCCGCTGCTTGCAACAATCGGTCTTCATTGCGACCATTAAGCACAACGTGAACGCCCTCTTGTGCAAGCGACGTTGCACACGCGAGGCCTAAGCCGCTGCTCGATGCAGCCACGATGGCACGACGACCGGCAATTCCTAAATCCATGATGGTCTCCTAGAAGTCCAAGTCGTCTGGTGGGTTTGGTCCCCACTGATTGATGCCTTCGAACACCGAATGCGATTGAGGCGGAACAGATGCGGTTAACAAATCCGAATCGGTCCAGTGTTCAACAGTGAAGTTGAACGGATCTTTCCAATAATCGAAAACCTGTCCACCAAGAATGTGACGACCCACTCCCCAGTAATGACGTGCACCGAATGCAGTAAGAGCTTCACGACCCGCCATGAGGTCGTCAAAGTCGGCAACTTCCCATGCACAATGTCCAAGTCGCACTTCGCCAGTTTCAAGAACGAGAAGCGAATGATGGTCTGCACCTTCATCACCGCGATCACAGCGCATAAATCGACCAAACGGCGCTTCTGGATTTTCCAAATATGTGTCATCGGAAGCGAGGAGACCCAATGTGTCGTGGTACCAAGCAGCCGTTGTCTTCAGAGACGTTGTCTTGATTGCTGAATGTCCAAAACGCTTTACCTGACTTGGCCCGAGTGGGACTCGCTGCAACACATCGACACGCACACGGGCATCGGATGTATTGACCGGCGCGTGTGTTCGCGTGGGAATGACTGCAACTTCTTCTAATTGCGACACCACATCAACGATGCGTCCATCGGGATCTTTCAGATGAACAACGACACCGCCACCAGGTTCGTTCGTCGGCGTAATGGGCACACCAGTTGCTGCAGAGAGGATTTCAAGATCCTCCGAAGAGGCATAGAACGCCAATCCCAAGAAATCAGTATCGCCTTTGTGCGTAACGTGAACATGATGTGCGTTACTTGTTCCGCGCATGTACAACGCATCGTCGGTTCGCGTCGACACATGCATGCCAAATGCTTCTAAGAAACTTTGCATGAGGTCAAGGTCCGGAGCCTGGAAACGAGGAAATGCAACATCTCGTACTTTGATGATTGGTTCAGCCATATTAAGATAGTACGACATCAAACTAGTTTGCGCTAGCCGAAGTAAGTATTCTTTCTCTGTGGACATTCAGCAGATGATTGAAGAGACAATCTCCACGTGGAAGTCCGAACGGCCAGATCTTGACTTCGCCCCAATGGCCCTTGTTTTGCGCCTGGGAACCATTGCAAAAGTGGGTATCGAACGTACGGAACAAGCGTTGGCTCCACTCGGGATCACTGTTGGCGAATTTGACGTTTTGGCCACCATTCGACGCCATGGGACTGGAGCGGAACTCACCCCGTCGACCCTCGCAGAATTGACCCTCATTTCTCAGAGTGGTCTGACAAATCGAATTCGCCGTTTAACAGATGCAGGGCTTCTGACTCGGCGGGTGAACGAAAGCGACAAACGAAGTTTTGCACTTCGTCTCACCGCCAAGGGAATAAAGACAGTGGACAAAGGAATCGCAATCGTTGTTGCTCTGGATTCCGAATTTATGAAAGTGTTAACTCACACATCTACTTCATCTTTAAAAAAGACATTGGATGAACTCCTCAGGGGAATGGATTGAAAATGATTGAGCATGTAGTGGAACAGTGGCACGCGCACATGAAGGGTGAATTGAAGAATGGTCTCGACATTCTTCTCGACGACGATTGCGTCTTCCTCTCCCCGATCGTCTTTTCACCTCAGAAGGGCAAGGACATCACAAAGCTGTATCTCATGGCCGCAGGTCAAACTCTCCCCGGCGAGAAGAATGGCTCTGCTGATGCCAGTGCACCAAAGGATGATTCCAAAAAGTTCCGCTACACCAAAGAAGTGATGTCAGGGAATACCGCAGTTCTTGAATTCGAAACGTACGTCGAAGGCAAGTACGTGAATGGCGTTGACATCATCACGTGTAATGACGCCGGAAAAATCACTGAATTCCGAGTGATGATTCGTCCGCTACAAGCAGTGAATCTTGTGCATCAGCAAATGGCTGCGATGTTGGAAAAGATGAAGTAGACGAATCAGATCGGCTTGAATGTTGCCAGGATTGATTCAACAGAAACTCGGTCCCAGGCGGCTAGGTCATAGGACTGCGAATTCATTTCAGCCATATTGCGGCTATTGATCTGTCCCATCGCCCATAGGCCCAACATCTTTGAATCCAGGTCGTTGCGAACCCACCCCTTGACCTGGCAGTCATGAATCAATTCGCCAAACTGCGTTGCAACCTCAAGATTCACCTGGTTGACAACCTCAGCCAGATGTTCACTTGATTGTGCGCTACCCCACACATTGACTCGAACTGCACGTGCAGCGTGACGTTCAGGGCGGTACACACCGGCAAATAACTGGCGAAGTGCTTTCTCGAACTCGTGAGCATTTGTTGCAACTTCAACCATCGCTCGGAATGGCAAGAACATCTCGATGTAACTTCGGCGATAACGCTCGGCTTGGGCCGCATCAACAAGTTCCTTGCGATTCTTGAAGAAGTGATACACCGATGGTTCCCGAACCTCAGCTTGTTCAGCGATGTTGTGAACTCGCACGGATGCCTCGCCGCCACCATCGATCGCTTCAATCGTTGCCTCAATAAGGCGAGTACGGGTGTCGAGGGGCTGGGACATCCTCCCAATTTACTATCGGGTAACCAGGAGTTTGTTAACGGCAAATAAATAGTTAGTGCTTATCAAGACTGCAGAGGGTTTAGCCCTTGCGAGATTCGTCGATTGCTTCTCCACATAACTTCTGAACATGTGCAATGTCGATGTTCAGTTTCTCGCCTAGGTGTACGAGCCAAATTAGTGACTGCAGGTTTGATTCAAAGTCAACTTGAGATCGCAAGTCAGAACGAGCAGCTTGACGATTCTGGCTCACCATCACAAAAGTGGAGAGAAAGATTGCTTCAAGGCTGACAATCATTGTGAGCAAACCGAATGGGAAACCATCAAAGTGTTTACTGCCGAAAACATTCGTGACGTTCAGAAGAATCCACACACCAAACCATGCAGCGTGGAGATAAACAAAACGAAGCGAGCCGGCAAACTTTGTCACCTTGTCTGCAATTTTGTCCTGAACATCTCGGAGGTCTTTGACGTACTTCCAGTGGCGTCGCTCATCGGCAACTTTCCAATGCTCAAGATTGAATACTCGTCCATCTTCCAAACCGTCCATCTTGTCGATGATGCGGCAGGCGTTACAGTTCAGATGGTCATGCGTCTCAGTTGTCATAAACGAACCGTAGTTCGCCCATTTGATGAACGGAGTTAATTGAAAGCTGGAATCAGCCGTGGCCAGGAATGTTCTTCCATGGACCGCCGTCTGCACGTGGTTCCTTTGGAAGACCGAGCACCTGCTCACCAACTATGCCACGCTGCACCTGGCTGGTACCGGCGTAAATCGTGCCGGCACGTGCGTTCAAGAACACACCGACCCAGTTAGCACTGTCGTTTGGTGATCCTGGTGAGTCGGTGGTGAATGCAGTGTGTGGTCCTTGTCCAACCGGCACCATTGCATCTGCACCAAGAATGTCAACTGCCAATTCAGTGACTTCCTTGTGGTATTCGCTCCACCACAACTTGCCGATGGATGCATCAGAACCAGGCTGACGACCATTCATAAATGCTGTCAATGCGCGGTAACCAAGGAAGCGCATGATTTCGACTTTGGTGTGTGCCTTTGCAAGACGTTGACGAATGTATGGATCGCTAGTCATGCCCTTTTCTTTTGCAAGACCAGTGAGCTTGTCCAGTTCGCCGCGGAAAGAAATGCTGCTCACAGCAGCTGCTGCGCCACGCTCGTTACCGAGAAGTGTCATTGCGACCATCCAGCCACCATTGACTTCGCCAACAACGTTTTCCTTTGGACAACGTGCATCAGTGAAGAACACTTCGTTGAATTCTGAGTCCCCCGACATCATCTTGATGGGGCGAACTTCAACGCCAGGCTGACGCATATCAACCAACAAGAAAGAAATACCGCGGTGCTTCACTTCGTCTGGAGCAGTACGTGCAAGAACGAAAATATGGTTTGCAAGATGACCTGCAGATGTCCAAATCTTTTGACCATTAATGATCCACTCATCACCATCAAGAACTGCGCGACAACCAAGGTTGCCCAAGTCGGATCCAGCTGCAGGTTCTGAGTAACCCTGACACCAACGATCTTCACCGGAGAGTACGCGTGGCAAGAAGTGACGCTTCTGCTCTTCTGTGCCAACAGCGATGATGGTGTTACCTAACATGCCGATTCCGAATCCGTCGTTTGGTCCACCCGATGGAACACCTGCACGTGCGAACTCTTCTGCAATCACAAGTGACTCGATGTGTGAGAGACCAGCGCCGCCGTATTCCTTTGGCCATGTAACGGCAAGGAGACCTTCAGCGGACAACTTCTTGCGCCACTCTTCTGTCCAGGCAGCAGCATCGGCATGGTTCAAAGCACCGATGCCTTTCCAGTCTTTGGGAAGGTTTGCTTCGAGGAATGCCCGAATCTTTGTGCGAAAGGGGGCGGCCTGTTCTGGGTACTCAAAATCCATGTCGTCACCTTATGCCACAAGGGCGCGAAGGCTTTCCTTGGACACCTCGTCGCCTGCTTCCTGCAGTGGGAGTCGCCCCATCCCTGCCTAGGCTGAAAAGGTGACCAAGTTACTCGGCTTTCCAGAAGAGGTGAACGACACCTCCGCACGCATCGTGGCGGCCGGGGCCGTTTCTATGGCAGTTCTTTATGCCGCCTTTGGTTGGGGCCTCGTTCTCATACCTCTTACATATGGCTTCTTTGCACGCGTCGTATCGGGACCCCAGTTCAGCCCCCTCGGGCTCTTGGCCACCAAGGTCATCACCCCTCGCCTCACCTCCATCAATCACCGCATCTTGCCCGGGCCACCAAAGCGGTTCGCACAGGGTGTTGGCGCACTCTTCAGCGGCACGGCATCGGTGCTCTTCCTCCTTGATCTCAACACTGCCTCTCGGATCGTCGCCGCAGCTTTGGCTGGACCCGCATTCTTAGAGGCAGCATTCGGATTCTGTGTTGGTTGCAAGATGTTCAACATCTTGATGCGCTTGGGAATTATCCCCGAGAGCGTTTGTGCGGAATGCAGCGACATCTCCGTGCGTCTTGCTCGCCAGACACCAACTGCATAACTACATTTCACAATGCACCCACGGGACTCTCGAGCCCCACACCACTACTGTTGAGCGTTAATGAACACCGCTGGATTGTCGTCTGCTCAAGTTGCCGAACGCATTGCGGCCGGTCAAGTCAATGTTGCCGACACCGCAACATCTCGCAGTATCACTGACATTCTTCGCGCGAACGTCCTCACGCGTTTCAACGCAGTGCTGGGTGTTCTCTTCGTCATCGTTGTCATGGCGGGCTCAATCGCGGATGCAATGTTCGGATTTGTTCTCATTGCAAACTCTTCCATTGGTGTCATTCAAGAGTGGGGTGCGAAAAGAAAACTTGATCGTCTTGCGTTAATGCACGCTCCCACTGCAACAGTGATTCGTGATGGCGCACCGATTGATATCCCCACACAAGAAGTAGTTCTCGGCGACCTCATCATGTTGCGCGCGGGAGATCAAATTCCTGCTGACGGAACAGTTGTTGACGGAACGGGACTAGAAGTCAACGAAGCAAACCTCACAGGCGAGATGGATGCTGTTCCCAAAGACACAGATGATCAAGTGATGTCTGGAACCATCGTCACCGCTGGTGTGGGGCGATTCATTGCAGAATCAGTAGGAACTGATGCGTACGTTCACCGCATCTCTGCTGAAGCAAAAGTATTCACGCGTGCACCGTCGGAAATTCAAAACTCCATTAATCAACTTCTGAAGTACATCACGTGGGTGTTGGTATTCGCTGCGCCACTACAGGTGTGGTCGCAGTTCCGACTTGATGAAGTCAACAACTGGAGAGACTCCGCCATTCGCGCCGTTGGCGGCTTGATTGGATTGGTTCCGGAGGGTCTTGTATTGCTCACCACACTTGCATTCCTCAGTGCGGCATTGAAGCTGACTCGCGAACAAGTTCTGGTGCAGGAACTTCCTGCGGTGGAAGGTCTCGCGCGCGTGAACGTCGTTTGCATCGACAAGACTGGCACTATCACCACCGGCAACATTGTCTTTGAAGGCATTGAGATCCTTGATGGAACCGAAGATGCAATTGTTCGTGCGGCACTGGGCGCACTGGCCGATGACCCCGCTGCAAATAACACCCTCGCCACAATCGGCGATGCCGTGCATCCACCATCAGACTGGATTCCTGGCGCGCTGATTCCTTTTGATTCTTCGCGCAAATGGAAAGCCAATTCCTACGAGGGTCGCGGTACTTGGTACCTCGGTGCACCGGAGATGTTGGCGGGTAATAACACTTCGCTTCTCTCGCGTGTTGCAGAACATGCCGACACTGGTCGTCGAGTCATGCTCGTCGCACATTCATCGATAACCGCACCGACGACCGATTTGCCTGCAGACCTCACAGCCGTCGCAATTGTGATGTTGCGTGAGGAAGTCCGTGGAGATGCCGCAGAAACTCTTGCTTATTTCCGCCAGCAAGGTGTTCGCGTCATCGTGATCTCTGGCGATAACCCACATACTGTCGGCGCCATTGCACGCACTGTGGGTCTCGATGTGAAGGAACCCATTGACGCACGCACCATGGGAACAACAGTTGAGGAAATCACTGAGTCACTCAAGCGCGGCAATGTGTTCGGACGCGTGACACCAGAACAAAAGCGCACCGTTGTGCAGGCGTTGCAGGAACAAGGTGAAGTTGTCGCAATGACAGGCGACGGCGTGAATGATGCCCTCGCCTTGAAGCGTGCAGACATTGGTATCGCAATGGATAACGGTGCGCCAGCCACAAAAGCGGTTGCACAACTAATTCTTCTTGATGGGCGTTTCTCTCATCTTCCTTCAGTGTTAGCAGAGGGCCGTCGCGTGATTGGCAACGTTGAACGCGTTGCCAACTTGTTCCTTGCGAAAAACGCCATGAGTCTCGTTGCAATCGTTGGCGCTGCAGTTGCAGGAATTCAGTTCCCGATTCTTCCGCGCCACATGACATTGCTCTCCACCGTCACCATCGGCATTCCCGCGTTCATCCTCGCTCTTGGACCGAATCCTCAGCGATACGTGCCGGGTCTCCTTCGACGAGTGATCTCTTTTGCTGCACCCGCCGGCGCAATCGCCGGTATCGCTGTCGTTGCAGCGAATGCTGTCTCCGATGACAACTCAGGAACAGGCGCAACGTTGGCAGCTCTCATGAGTTTCTTCGCGATTCTGTTCATCTTGTCGCAGCCCATTAAGGGCTGGAAGCTCGCACTGCTCCTCACCATGATTGGAATGGCAAGCGTCGCCTACGTCTCTCCGTGGGGATCAAACTTCTTCGGTTTCACACACAATGCAACGATGATTGTGCGCTCCGCCATTGTTGGTGGCGCTGCAATGGTGTCAATCGGTGCGATTAACCGTTTGCGGTCACGCTTGCTCGCGGGAAGACCCGCAGGAAGTTCCCTGAGTTGAACTTGTCAACCGAGGCCTGCGGCACATCTTGCATGCAGGATTCGAATCGAGCAATCGGGTCACGTCCACCTTCGGTGTGTGGGTAATCGCTCGAGAACAAATACAAGTCATCATTTGAATGCGCAATGAGGCGCGCAACATCTTCGAAGACAAACGGTGTGAACGCCATCTGCTCGGTGATTTGTTGCGATGGAGGACGACTAAAGCTCTTCAATCGCTCGTCCACCTTTGAATATGCCTTGTGCGTCTGATCGAGACGGACCAACATCTCTGGCACCCAACCGGCACCAAGTTCAACAGATGCCATCTTCAAACCAGGGAACTCTTCAAGAACTCCGTCCATGACCATCATGCCGATGAATGTTTCGATGCCCTGATGCAACACCACTGCATCACGCGCACGAACATTCTCACCGCCGCCCATCCAGTCCTTTGTGACTGTGCGACCGTTGTTGTTCCAGGCTGGTGGAAGTTGCAATGGATTTCCACCAACGTGGAAGACCAATGGAACCTGAGCTTCTTGCAACAGTGCCCAAATAGGGTTGTAGTCAACGTGCGTTGGTGAACGATCTCCAGCAAGGCGATGTGGAATCCACATTGCTTCAAGGCCATTGTCGAGAGACCACTTCACTTCTTCAAATGCAAGTTCGGGATTCTCTAAAGGAATCGCTGCAACGCCCATGAGTCGATTGTCGATGGAACAGAAATCTGCCATGTGACGGTTGTGGGCACGAGCGCCGCCGTAACGAAGACGATCTTCAATTTTCTTTGAAGGAGAAAACGGCATGTGCAAGCTATGTGTTGCGAACACAATCTGTTTGATGAAACCGAGCATGTCGTTTGCGATGACGCGGTCTTCTCTGTCGAATGCACCAAGAGCTTGAATCTCTTTCACTTCAGTAATCATGCGATCGCCAAGTGCAACAAGAGAATTCCTGTGGTCATCCGAATGACGTGATCCGTTTGCAGTGATCACAGCAACTTCTTCATCAGTCACCAATGAACGGCCGTAGTCAACAAGTGGAAGTTCTTCGCGAATATCCGGATCGGCGTACTTCCTCAAGAAATCCGGAAGCTCCATGATGTGTGTATCCGCGTCATACAAAATGCGGTCGCCTGCATAGGTCATTGTGGGTCCCCCTCCACTCTTGAATTGGCTATCACGCCAACATTGCAGAACGGTAGCACCAGTAATTGTCATTACGGCGAGGTGAACATCTAGATGAACGCCTTCTTTTTGGGAAGTGGTTTTATACCATGAGCACATGCCCGTCACGCCCGCCCAGATTGACTCATACCGCCAAAACGGCTGGCTTCTGTGTCGCCCATTTGACAGTAACGATGTACGAGATCTCCAGCAGTGGGTGTCAGAGGTTCAATCTTGGTCCGACGAAGGCGACTGGCTGCACTATCGAGAAATGACCCCTGACGGACCCAAGCTCTGCCGCACCGAAAATTTCATTCCCTTTCATGAGTCGTTGCGCAACATCCTGACAACAGGTCTTGTCCTCGACATTGTTTCAACATTGATGGGCGAACCTGCATCGTTGTACAAGGAAAAGATCAACTACAAGCTCGTTGGTGGCGCTGGATTTTCTCCGCATCAAGACGCACCCGCTTATCCATTTATCAAGACATCAATCTCTTGCATGATCGCAGTTGATGCAAGCAACAAGACAAATGGATGCCTGGAAGTGGTCAATGGAAAACACCAAGAAATTCTTCCGATGAACGATCGCGGTTGCATCGTTGATGAATGGGTTCACGATCACGAATGGAATTCGGTTGAGATGGAGCCGGGAGAGGTTCTATTCTTTCACTCACACACTCCACATCGCAGTGGTCAAAATAAATCTTCAAGAGATCGCCGTGCCATCTATCCAACGTTTAACTCCGCACGGGAAGGCAATTTGCGTGATGCCTACTACGCAGAGAAACTCAGAATCTTTCGTGAAACTCAACATTCCGCAGGCACTGTTCGCTTATCACTCATCAATGATTTTGAAGGAATTCCCGTATGAACAAAATTAGATCTCTGACAGAAATTGAATCACTATTCGAAAAGTGGGGTCAAAGTTTTTATAGTGAAAAAGTTTCTCAAACTGCGCACGGAGTTCAATGTGCACAATTAGCCGTTGAAGATGGTGCACCAAGTTCGCTTGTCATTGCAGCGTTGCTCCACGACATTGGGCATCTTGCCGACCTAGAAGACCTCAATGGAGTTGAAGAACACACCATCGATACCTCTCATGAGGCAACGGCTGCACGTTTACTTGCTTCCATTTTCCCTCCATCTGTGACTGCACCTATTGCGATGCACGTCGATGCAAAGCGTTGGCTGTGCGCCAAAGAGCCCGGATATTTTGAATCATTAAGCGAGGCATCTGTCGCGTCACTCGCTCTACAGGGCGGACCAATGACGGAGAGCGAGGCAGACAGGTTTATTGCCATGCCACATGCACGAGATGCAATCACGCTTCGTCGCTGGGATGACTTTGGCAAGGACACCGAAAGGGACTTGGTTCCTTTCGAGGATTTCATAGATCTACTGAAAACCCATTCCGCACAGCTGTAATCATCCTCCATTCACTTTCTGTCTGCTGAAGCGTCATTCTCACCATGTAGAAATGGCGTATGCGCATTTTGGTGACGAACGACGACGGCATTGATTCTGTAGGAATTCATGTCCTCGCTCGGGCGATGCGCCCATTTGGCGAAGTCGTTATCGCTGCCCCCGACCAGGAATATTCCGGTGCGGGAGCAGCCATCGGTGCGCTCCACCTCATTCAGCCCGAGGTGCATCAGCGCCAAGTAGAAGGCATCGACACCGCATGGGCCGTCTCTGGTCCACCGGCGCTCTGTGTCTTCTTTGCTCGCCTCGGTCTCTATGGCGATCCATTTGATCTCGTTGTCTCGGGCATCAACCCCGGCGCCAATGTGGGACGTTCGGTGTACCACTCGGGCACGGTGGGTGCGGCAATCACCGCACGCAATGGCGGTGTCAGCGGAATCGCTGTTAGTCAGGCCGTCACCGGATTCGGTGTTGAAGGCCAAGGCTGGGACGATGCGGTGAAGGGCCAGAAGTGGGACACCGCAGCAACCGTTGCTGCTTCCGTGGTGCAGGGCTATTTAGCAAACAAGCCAGCAGAGCCAGTCGTCATCAACATCAATGTGCCGAACTGTGAAGTCAACGACATCAAGGGTTGGCGTCGCACTGGTGTTGGCCACATCGTTCCCCGCGCAATGTCAAGCGCGACTCTCGAAGCGAAAGAGGGTTACGCGGGTTCGTATTACGTGCGCATGAATTACGGCGAACCAACGCAGATGCATCCAGAGACTGACGGTGGCGCCGTGGAAAATGGTGAAGTTGCAATCACGTATCTCGGTCGCCTCGATGACGTTGCCCATCACGGCACTGATGAGATTCATAATGAGCTTTCATCTCTCGTCGGGCCAACGAATAGTTAGTACTCACAACACAAACAGAGTTGCTGCAGTACGGTCGTTCCATGACCGATTGGGCTGACCTCACACGACGTTCTTCATTTGCATCGCACCAACTTCTGGGTTGGATTTTCTGGGATCAACGCGCGAAAGACAACTTGGCAGCACTCGGTGTGCCCGATGGACTCGGTCACTACATCACAAATCGCAGTGCACCACTTGCAATTGCGGGGGCAGAAGCTGTCTTTGCTGCGTTCTACACAATCAAGCGAGAGTTCATTCAGTTCTCACTGGCGCATGCCACACCTCACATTAAGAACTGGCACGACGTCACCATCGCACGTGATGCTGCAGTGCGTGCCGGCATTGAAGAACTGACACCACAGATCATCGAACCATTCGGTGCACTTGCAGAAGATCTCTGGAAAACAGTCGACGCGATTCCTGCTTCAGGACGCGTGTTGTTTGCAGCACATAAGTCATGGCCGCGGCCGACAGACCCATTTATGTCGGCGTGGAATGCATTGAACTGCATTCGCGAATGGCGTGGGGACACACACTTCGGAATATTGGTGAACGACAATATTGGCCTCGTTGAAGCGGGGCTATTGCATGACGCGTGGATGGGTTACCCCAAGGAATGGATTCCTCGCAGCCGCGGTGCTGACGATGCGGAAATTGAAATTGGTTTAGCAAACCTTGCAGAACATGGATTTGTAACGGATGGCGTTGTGAATGATGCAGGTGTTGCGTATCGACAAGAAGTTGAAGAACGCACCGATGCACTGTGCGAGATGGTGTGGAAACACTTCGGTGAAGCAAATACCAACACGCTGCTTGCGATTCTCGAACCGGTCGGCGACCGATACGTGCAGCACATCAATGAATGCGCTGGCGAGAACTGGATGCCTGCCGCACGACCTCGTCGTCGGTAATTACAACTTCACCCGATGAGGAAGTCCGATGCGGACTGACACACCTGGGGAGAACATCACGTGCGGTTCACCCTGAGGAGTGGGAATTCCCGCGGCAATCACCAATGTGTCTTCTAACGAGAGCAATTCGGCGCGACGCAACGGCCATGTTTCATGATCAACAGGTGCGTACATCAAAGACTTTCCAATGCCACGTGAGTAGAGACCCCAGCGGGCAGTGAGAAAGTTCTCCAATTCAGTTGGTTCACTAATCGCATCGCCGACGCGTACTTGGATATTCGTGGAAGCAATACTTGGCCAGCGACGTCGCACCGATGTCGACAACACTTCGCCATCGAGTTCATTCGACGCTTTACCCCAGCAATACGGCAAGAGATATGTGGTTCGTGCAACAAGTGCGGGAGCAAGTCTGTTCACATCTAATGAAAAGAACCACACACCAGGAACGCCATTGCGTTTGACATATGTACGCACATTCACTTCTGGGAAGTCACCAAAGTAAGGAACCGGTGGAAGTTTCGGTACTCCAACGTCGCGCATAGAGAACGGAATGAGACCTACCCATGCACTGCCATCAAATGTGTCGACTTCAAGTCCCTCTGGAAGAAGAGCCTGAATTACTGAAGGCTCATAACGCCAGTGCACATACGCAAGATTCGTCCACCGCTGAGTCATCACTGCGCGCTTCACGGGGTTGGGGCAGGTGGTTTTCACACCGTCAACCTACGCATGAAGTACGAAATGGGGAATGGGATGCTTGTCACTGCGGTTAAATGAAGCATGGCTCATTACGTCGCAACTGTTCCCTCATCAAAGTCAGTCGAAGAGGCTTTTGCTTATATGTCCGACCTTCGCAATTTTGCCGTTTGGGATCGCGGCATCAAAAAGGTGGAGCAGGTGAAGGGCGACGGAGCTGGTCTCGGCACCATCTTTGACATCACTGTTCGAGGTAAAGGCGGAAAAGATTCCGTTTTACGTTATGAGACTCTTGAGTTCGACTCCCCCACCAACATTTTGGTTAAGGGGCGCAATTTTCAATTCACCTCAGTTGACCGAATCACCATTGTTCCCACCGCAACCGGATGCGATGTCACTTATGACGCAGTACTCACGTTTAATTGGTACCTGTCACCGATGAACTTCGTTCTCAACAAAGTGTTCAACAAGGTTGGCGATGCGGCCATCGTCGGATTGCGCAAAGTACTCGCGTAGTTACTACGGGCAACCAAGCCCATGAAGGTTTGCGCATTCACGGCACAACCAGGCTTTGCCCTCTGTGGTACTCCACGCAGTTGCAAATGGTGATCCACACGACATGCAGTCATGTTTTTCTATCACCTCAGGGCGTACCTGAAATTGAGGAACGTCATTTTCCGACATAGGTAAAGAGAGTAGTTGCGATTGACGCAAGCTCATCTGCATTGTTTGCAACGGCAGCGACATAACGATCTGGTCGCACCAGAACTGCATATGAACCTGGAATCGCTTCCGGTGCAACCACAACAATCGCACCTAGTACACGAAGTTCTTCGGGCAACTCAATTTCAGAAGCAACAACAACTGCAAATGATGCACCGTTTGTCGTGACCGCTTTGGACACCTCTTGGTGGAACCAGAACTGATGTCCAACGCGGGGGTCATCTCCCACAACGATGCCCTTTTCAAGGAACGGCGCAGGACGTGTTCCTCCGTATCCACTCTCAACATCAACACCGTGGCTGACTTTGCCTGCCAGTTGATCAATGAGGCGACCCATATCCACTGCATGACCAACAGTGCTTCGCACATGGGGAACACGCTCGCTGGAATAGGTATCAAGAATCTTCGGTGCTGCTATTTCACGCTTTACGAATGCCATCTTCCACGCAAGGTTGATGGCATCACGCATGCCCGAATTCAAACCTTGTCCAGCGAAAGGTGGAGTTTGATGTGCCGAGTCACCAGCGAGAAAAACATTGCCCTTCTGCATGTGCGGTGCCACCACCGCATGGAATCGATACACAGCAGAACGAACTAGATTGGCGTCGCTCTTCGTCACCCATGGAGACAACAAGTCCCATAAACCTTCGTCAGTGTTCAGTTGCGAGGAATCCTCATTCTCCTGCACTTGAAATTCCCAGCGGCGATACCGGCCATGCCCAGCGACAAAAGTACATGGCCGATGGGAGTGGCAGTACTGACGCACACCCATCGGCAATACAACGTCACTTGATTCGTGCAACTCAATGTCAACGACCAGCCACTCTTGATCAAATTTTAAGTCTTCAAGAACTAATCCCACATGTCGACGGGTCCAGCTGGATGCGCCATCGCTTCCAATGAACCAGCGAGATTCCACCTGCTCACCTGTTTCCAATGTGGTGACTACAGAGGAACCGTTATCCACCATGTCTGTCACCGTGTGTCCAAAGCGAACTTCGGCACCGCGTCGCACCACTTCGCTACGTAACATCGCATCGAGTTGTGGTTGATAGTGAGTCACGACCGGCGGGACACCTTGTAAACCCACCAATGGAATATCTGCCCCAATGACCACTTCGTTGTCGTTACCGACAAAATCACCACGGACAAGCGGAGTGGTATTGCCCTCCAGCCATTCGCCCATTCCATGGTCTGTCAAAAGACGCAGGATCTCATCGTCCATCACGATGGCGCGCGGAAGTTGATATGGCTCAGCATCACATTCGATAACGATGTTGCTGACACCCATATCGCTGAGAAGAATGCTGGTAAGGCAACCGACAGGTCCACCTCCCAAAATGGTGACATCAAAGGTTTTCATTGGTTGTCTTTCGAGCAAATTCAGAATGGAAGTTGCGTACATATTCGCGAACAGCTTCTTGTTCTTCGCCTTCAACTTCCATCGTGGCGAAAATGAATGGCTCTAATGCAGCCCATCCCATTTCCATTGCCATTCCAATAGAGAAAAGTGCCTTCGTCTCAATGTCTGCTTTTTGCATTTTTTTCTTACTCACAGCATGTTCGAGAGCGGTACGAGGTACTGAAACCCCAGCCGTGATCTCTGTCTGGGCAAGTTCCATCTCATCATCAAGAACAGAGCGAACGACAGCACGTAAATACTTTTGGTCGTCCTTCAATGAAAGTGGTGCAGGCATTGGGCTGCCATGCGATTGTTCACGAGCAAAAACGGCGTGCTCTTCAACAAGACGAGTCATTGCTGCTTGCAGCAATCCGTCTTTCCCACCGAAATAGTGGTGCACTAATCCGTGGTTGACTCCTGCTCGTTCAGCAACTCCGCGCACACTTAATGCACGAGGACCAACCTCGCTAATCAATTCACCTGCAGCAACAATCAATCGCTCTTCACTGTCAACACGACTACGCGTCGGTTTCTCAACGATTGACACAGTTATTTTCCTGCGGTTGCGTAATCGGTTATTTCGGCGAAAGTTGCGCCGGCCTTGTATCGAGCCATCAGTGCATCAAAGTCAACATTGATACCGATGGGGTTTGCAGCAAATAGCGGTCCAGCCATAAATGCGTCAGCTTCTTCCATCGTTAATGAATCGACTTGTGTCTCCACCTGATTGCCATCAGGGTCGCGGTAGTACGCAGACAAAGTCATGCCGTGATTGATTGTCCAGTACGGATGAATGCCCTTTGCCTTCATTCGTTCAAACTGATCAAAGAGGTCATCAAGCGTTGCGTACGTGAACGCGAAATGTTCCACGCCGCGGGCTTTGGGGTTGTCCAGCTCGAGCTCTGGAATATTTGCGATGGCAATGCGGTGATGCTCATCGTCATACGAAATGAAGGTGATGAAGTCGTTCTCATGGCGAGCCTGACCCTGCAAGAAGTCTTTCCACCATGACACCATCTCGGAATATTGAGATGTCTTGAAGACGATGTGCGCGAACTTGACGGGTGAAGCCATGAGAATCTCCGATTTCGTATTAGTCAATTGACTAAATAGGACTATAGTGACCTTTATGAGCTTTCGTTTCGCCTCTCTCAATGGTCGTGCCCAACTCGTCGTTGGCCCCAACAACAATGTCGTCGACCTCGCCGAGGCAAGTGGCGGGAAATTCTCTTCCGAGCCCATTGAGGCATTTCGCCGGTGGGACGAAGTGCGCGCCTTTGCCGCCACCGTCACCAGCGAAGGCACTCCTGTTGATGTCACCACGCTTGATGCACCGTCGCCATGGCCATTGCAGTCGTTCGGCATCGGCCTGAACTACAAGTCCCACGCCGAAGAGAGCGGGATGGAAGCGCCAAAGACTCCGTTGACGTTCGCGAAGTTCTCTTCTTCCATCGCTGGTGGATTCGCTGATGTACCAGTCGTTGGTGGTGCAATCGACTGGGAAGTTGAACTCGTCGTCGTGATCGGTAGCGGTGGTCGCAATATTTCCAAGGCTGATGCATGGGATCACATTGCGGGCGTCGCAGTCGGTCAAGACATTTCTGACCGTGCACTGCAATTCGCAGCGTCACCACCTCACTTCGACTTGGGCAAGAGCCGTAAGAACTACTCCCCATTCGGCCCTTGGTTGGTCGATGCGAAGGATCTCGCCAATCGCGATGCGCTGCACATGACTTGCACACTCAACGGCGAAGTTGTTCAAGACACACTCACTGATGACTTGATTTTTGATGTGGGCGACATCGTTGAATATCTCTCCGGCATCGTGCAGTTGCTGCCAGGCGACGTCATTTTTACGGGTACACCTGGTGGTGTTGGCGTGAGCCGCAAGCCGCCTGTTTTCCTTAAGGCCGGAGACGTCCTTGTTTCCACCATTGATGGTGTTGGCACCACTACTAACCATTGCATTCAGGGCTAAACCACCCTGCAAGTAATGCGCTCTACTCATAGAGGCATTCAGCAATAGAACTAAGTTGAGACCATCTCCAGAGCAAGAGGTGTGGTTATGGGACTCAACAAAAATTTCGAAGGCGTCACTGGTCGTTACTTTGAAGACTCAACGCCGTGGTGGCCACCACTACAGACCCCAGGCGACGATGCACCCAATGTTGTGGTCGTCCTTCTTGACGACGTGGGTTACGCACAGTTCGGTAGTTACGGCTCTGACATCAACACACCAACATTTGATGGTCTCGCTGCGAAGGGACTGCGTTACGCGAACTATCACACCACCGCGTTGTGCTCCCCCACTCGTGCTTGTTTGATGACAGGCCGTAATCACCACGCATCAGGCATGGCATGTGTTGTGGAGTTTGCTCAGGGCTTCCCTGGATACGACGCGAACATTCCACCGGAGAATGGTTTTGTTTCCGAAGTATTGAATGAGAACGGTTACGCAACATTTGCTCTCGGTAAATGGCACCTCGCACCTGCATATGAAAATAACGATGGCGGTCCACGTACTCACTGGCCGTTGAGCAAAGGCTTTGATCGCTTCTACGGTTTCCTTGCGGGCGAGACAGATCAGTACCACCCCGATCTCATTCACGACAACCATCAAGTCGATCCGCCAAAGACTCCGGCCGAGGGTTACCACGTCACTGAAGACTTGACCGATCGCGCGATTCAATACATCAAGGATCTCCGGGCGTTCTCACCTGTGAAGCCATTCTTTATGTATTACGCACCAGGTGCCTGCCATGCCCCGCACCAAGCACCGAAGTCATACATCGATGCGTATCGCGGCAAATTCGACATGGGTTGGGATGCATGGCGCGATGATGTGTTCAAGCGCCAAGTTGCATCACAGTTGTTACCCGAAGGCACAGAACTTTCAGAACGTCCATCCTGGGTTCCTGCTTGGGATTCATTGAGCGATGATCAAAAGCGTTTGTACACACGACTTATGGAGGCCTTCGCTGGATTCCTCACTCACACGGATGCAGAAGTCGGACGACTTCTGCAATTCATTGATTCACTTGACGAACTTGATAACACCATCGTTGTCATCATGAGCGATAACGGCGCTTCTGCCGAGGGTGGTCCAACAGGTAGCCACAACGAGAAGTATTTCTACAACTTTGTTCCTGAGAGTCTCGAAGAGAACCTCAAACACCTCGATGAAATTGGAACGGAGCATTCCAACAATCACTATCCATGGGGTTGGGCGTGGGCAGGCAACACTCCGCTCAAGCGATTTAAGCGGGATACCAACGAAGGCGGCGTCTGTGACCCAATGATTATTCATTGGCCAAAAGGCATTGGCACACCTGGCGAAACGCGCCATCAATATGTGCACGCCATCGACCTGAAGCCAACACTTCTCGAACTCATCGGCATTCAAGCTCCGCGCATGATGAAGGGTGTCGAACAAGCTCCCATTGAAGGCACCAGCTTTGCGTATTCCTTGAAAGACTCATCTGCACCTTCGCAACACACCACGCAGTACTACGAGATGATGGGGTCACGCGCTATTTATCGTGACGGCTGGAAGGCAGTGGTGTATCACCCACCACTCATGGCAAATTACGAAGACCGAACGCTCTCAAGTCGTTCGTTTGAAGATGACATCTGGGAGTTGTACAACGTTGCAAACGACTTCTCTGAGTGTCATGACGTATCCGCGCAATATCCTGAGAAGTTGCAAGAGCTAAAGGAACTGTGGTGGGAAGAAGCACAGCGCAATCAAGTGCTGCCACTCAATAACCAGCCAGGCCGTTATGGCGACCGCCGTTGGACGCGCGATCGATACGTGTATCACGCAGGTATTGCTTCGATTCCTGAGATGACTGCACCAAACTTGCGCAACCGTTCGTTCCATATCAATGCGGAACTCACTATTCCAGCAACAGGTGAATGCGACGGAATCATCGTGTGCCACGGAGGCCATGCCGGCGGCTATGCGCTGTATATCAAAGGCCGTCGTTTGCACTACGTGTACAACTTCCTTGGCGCATTCTCCACTGTCATTTCTGCAAGTGAGGAATTGCCTGCCGGCGATTTGCTCGTGCGTGCAGTGTTTAACTCCACAGGGCGATTCCGCGGCGATATGAACCTGTACTACGGCGATGTTCCGATGGGAAGTGGTTCGCTGCCAATCACAGTTCCACTCACATACGGCGTGGACCCATTCTCTGTTGGCTATCAACGTATGGGTTCTATCCATACTGATTTGCCTGGCAAGTTTGAGATGCCGGAAGGCGTTTTGCACCGCGTGATTATTGATGCAATCGGTAAGGCGTATCGCGACCCAGAGGGCGAAGCGCGCGCCGCGCTTGCCAAGCAATAGCTACAAACGGCTGAACAACATGACTGCGGTGAGCACACCACAGATTGTCCATGCAATTGTGCGTGGCCAGTTTGTTAGTACAAGTTCACGACCAATCGTGGGTGTCGGGTTCTCTGCCATGCGTGCATGACGTGGCACCGACAACAACACGGTGCAACCGAGGGCAACAGCAAGAAACACGCCGTTTGCCCATGGCATCCACGTGGAAACGCCTTCTGGTACCCACTTCATCAAGACCAAGGTGCTGAGACCTTCAACTGTCATCGGGATCATGACAACCCACACCGTGCGACGTTGATGGTCCACTGCAACTGTCGATGCACTTTCGACGGGGACCACTGCAAGCAATGGATAATGCACCAGTTGCACAAACCAGATAACGCCCACCATCATCCAGGTTGCACAAAGGTTCAGGACAAGTGCTGTATCGCTCACCCGATGAACGGTATCGGAGATCAACAAGAACTAGTTGTTGACGGCGTCAATCCCGTACTCAGAAATTTCAACGACTCGACCTTCGTCAATAGAACGATGTGCGGCTGCACCAATAACGACGCTCCATAAGCCATCTTCAACCGTGACTTCTGGTTTCGTACCGTTTGCAACGGCATCAATAAAGCGCTTGCACTCAATGAAACTTGCGCCGAAGTGAAAACCGACGTGTCCGACATCTGAATCAATGCCAACTTCTACTTCACGTATCGCGCGAGTTGCACGGTCACCAATCACAATGTGTCCATCGCCAGGAATGAATGCTTCCGCCTTACCCGTGGTGCCAACAGCAGAGATTTCCTGCTCGTGACGAGAACCTTCGGCAAACATGCTGAGATCCAACATTGCGCGCACGCCGTTGGCGTATTCAACAATCACAAAGGCGTTATCGAGAATGTCTGACTTCTCACCGTTATACACCTCATCAAGATGGTTCACATCCTGTCCACCACTCGCCATCACGCGAACCGGACGAGCACCAATAACGAGATTCATCAAGTCAAAGAAGTGACAGCACTTCTCAACAAGTGTGCCGCCAGTGTTGCGGGAGAATCGATTCCAGTTATCAACCTTCACAAGGAAAGGAAAACGATGCTCACGAATGGCGAGCATCTTGAGCTCACCCACCGCGCCACCTTGCACTTGTCGCACTAGTTCAGCAATCGGAGCCATGTATCGATACTCAAGACCCACCCACGTCAGAGCTGAACGATTCTTCTGAGCTCCAACAATCGATACACAGTCCTCGACTGTGGTACACATCGGCTTCTCGACAAGAACGGGAATTTCAGTGGTGAAAATGTCATCAAGAACTGATTTATGCGTGAAGTTTGGCGAAGCGACAAGAACAGCATCCACCAAACCCGACTGAAGTAAGTCGCGGTGGTCACGGAAATAAACGACCTCGTCGGCCAATTCACCCAGGGTCAACCGGGCCCAGTTCAACGGCTCTTCGTTGGGGTCACTCACCGCAGTGATGACTGCATTCGGTATGGCGCGCAGATTCTTTAGGTGCTCACAGCCCATCATCCCCGTGCCAATGACTCCGACGCGTACCTTCTTCATGCACCCCACATTAGAGGCGTGAGTATTTGCAGACATAGAGAAGACAACTAGTGTTCACTTTGTCGCACCGGGGGGCGCGGCTTCTCACAGGGGGAATACACATGGCAATTGTCGATCTCATCGAGTCCGGTCTCGGACTTCTGAAGAATGAAAGCGACATCACTCCGCAGTGGGTGGAAGGCGTACTCAAAGGTAGCAAAAGTCTCGAAGACAATGTTTCAGTCACCGGCGTCACAATTGAGCGCATCGGTGAAGGCGTGGGCATTCTCAGCATCTTGCAGCGCGTCATCCCTACGTACTCGGGTGAGACAAAAGCGCCAAAGTCTTTTGTAGTGAAGTACCCCACCGATGATCCCACTCAGCGTTTCACCGCAGATGCATTGGTTCTCTACATTCGCGAACTTGTTTTTTATAAGGACTGCGCACCGGACGCACCGTTCAAGACAGCGAAGTGTTACGCGCAGGCAATCGCTGGTGATAACACCGACTTCACCATTGCGATGGAAGACATCAGCCACTACAAGCAACTGAATCAATTGGAAGGCGCATCATTGGATCAAGCCAAGAAGTTCCTTGAAATTCTCGCCGATTTCCATGCCATGTGGTGGGGTAGCCCAAAGCTTGCAAATTACACAGAGGTTTTCCAGCCCTTAGACAACCCCACATACAACGCCGTACTTCCAATGTTGTGGACCGCTGGATGGCCCGCCGCTGCTGAGCATGCCGGTGACCTCATCTCGGAGAGTGTTCGTGACATCGGTGAAATCTGGGCGGGCAAGGTGCCATGGCTGCTGCAGAATCTCTCGAACCCAGTCACCTTGTGCCACGGCGACTACCGAGCCGACAACCTCATGCTTGATGGTGACAAACCAGTTGCGATTGACTTCCAAATCGTTGGAACAGGTTCAGGTATGTACGACGTGGGCTATTTCATTAGTCAGTCCATCACAACTGCCATTCGTCGCGGACACGACAAGGAACTTGTCAATACGTATCTCGACCGATTGGAATTCCACGGAATTGATGTTGACCGCGAAGAAGCATGGCGCCAGTACCTAGTGTGCATCGTGTTCTGCGTTACCTATGGCGTTACATCGTTCGCTAGTTACACAGAGCAGAACGAACGAGGTCAAGACCTTATTCGCGAGATGTTCTTACGCGCACTCTCTTGCGTAGAAGACAATGAAGCACTCAGCGTCATTCGTTAAGAGATAAACAAAAAGGCCCGCGACAATCGTCGCGGGCCTTTTTGTTTTCTGAGGAACCGTTTCCTTAGTGGCCGATCACCTTGTTGATGTGCACGGGAATTGTGCGAGGTCCGCGAACCTGGCCACCAGCCCAGGTGACTTCAGCATCTTCACGAAGTTCAAATTCCGGTACACGTGCCAAAAACTCTTCAATCGCGACACGCATTTCCATACGTGCGAGGTTTGAACCCACGCAACGGTGAATACCCGCGCCAAATGCAACATGACGGTTGTGCTCGCGATCAATGATGACTTCATCAGGTCGATCAAAATGTTCTGGGTCGCGGTTGGCTGCAGGGAACGCCATCAGAATGCGATCGCCCGCCTTCATCGGACAGCCTTCGTATTCCATGTCTTCGTTGACAAGACGTGCCATTGTCACTGGTGAATACGCACGAAGGAACTCTTCAACAGCACTTGGGATGAGTTCTGGTTCCTGCACCAAACGCATGCGGTCCTCTGGATGTGTTGCAAGGTGCCACAACGAAGAACCGATGCCACTCCACGTTGTGTCAACACCAGCAATCAACAACAAGCCGCACATACCGAGGATGAGACCGTCGGGGTATGGCTGGCCATCGTGTTCTGCATGAACAAGTTCACCGATTAGGTCGCTGGTGCTTCCTGTCTCACGACGCTTTCTAATTTCACCCATGAAGAAGTCCTGAAGTTCCGCACGTGTCTTGATGCGAAGTTCAGGATTCGTGAGACCAGCCTCAAGTGAGTTACGCACCCACGTGGTGAATTGATCTTTCATGGTGGTGGGAACACCCAACATGGTTGCAATGACTTGGGCAGGAATTTGCTGTGCGTACTCCACTGCAATGTCTGCCTCTGGCTTGCCGGCGATGGAGTCCATGAGCTCACGGCACCACGCGCGTGTGAACACTTCAAGTTCATCAACGGCCTTTGGAGAGAAGTCGGGCAACAACTGACGACGTGTCCATGTGTGCACTGGCGCATCAACAGAGATAGGTGCTGCAGGTGCTGGACCATACGCGCCAGAACCGACAGCCTCTGCAGGAGGAACAACGATGATTTCGCGCGACGAGAACTTCTCCGGGTCACGAGCCATATTGGTCACGATGTCGTAGGTGGTGGGCAGCCACGAACCGCCCCATTTGTCAGTGTGAGCAATAGGGCATTTCTCACGAAGGTCATCCCAAATCTCAAATGGATTTTCGATGTACTCCTTGCTGAAAATGTCGTATTCGCTCGTCCAGTCGATCATCTCGCTCATGGAAGCCCCTTTGGTTGATATTCCCTATGGTGAGAATAACTCTCCATTGGCTGTGACGCTAGCCACAGGCATACGATTCGCCCATGTCGAACCTTGAAATTTCCGCCGACCCTCGCTCTTTGGGCCTTGACCCCACTCGTCTAGACCGAATTCAGACCCATTTCGCCAAGTATGTAGACGAGGGCAAGCTCCCCGGGTATCACATCACTGTTTCTCGCGGTGGAGAACTTGCCTACAGCACAAAGTACGGCCACGCCGATGTCGAGAACAAGAAGCCCATCGCTGACGACACCATCTACCGCATCTATTCGATGACCAAGCCCATCTGCGCTGTAGCCGCGATGATCTTGTGGGAAGAGGGTCTCTTCGAGATGCATGACCAGGTGAAGTGGTTCATCCCCTCCTTCGCCAACCAGAAGGTGTTCCGTTCGGGCACTCTCACTGCCCCACGTTTTGAACCTGTCACCGAGCCAATGGAGATGTGGCATCTCTTTACTCATACCGCAGGCCTTACTTACGGCTTTGTGTACTCCAACCCAGTCGACCAGATGTATCGCAATGCGGGCTTCGAATGGGGTGTACCACGCGATGCATCACTGGGCGATATCTGCGACATGCTCGCTGACCTCCCCCTCATGTTCCAACCAGGTACAGAGTGGGCGTATTCAATGTCGATTGACGTCATCGGTCGCGTTGTTGAAGTGCTGTCCGGAATGTCTCTTGGTGAATTCATGAAGAAGCGAATCTTTGATCCCCTTGGCATGACAGATACTGCATTCCATTGCGAAGCTGACAAATCCGATCGCCTTGCAGCGTTGTACATACCGAATCCTGCAGACAAAAAGATTCTTCGCAACGATGCAGCCGGTGCAGGAGCACTGCATGCACCGAAGGCACACCTCGGTGGCGGCGGACTTGTTTCCACCACATCTGACTATTTGACGTTTGCGGAAATGTTGCGCAACGGCGGTGAACACAACGGCGTACGGATACTTTCTCCTCGCACAGTGCAGTTCATGGCGTCAAATCATTTACCCGACAATGCAGACCTCACCGCATTTGGTCGCCCATTGTTTGCAGAGACAGCGTTTGATGGCGTGGGTTTCGGTCTCAGCATGAGCGTCACGCTTGACCCAGTGAAGGCAAAAGTTCCCGGCAGTGCAGGCGATTACGGCTGGGGCGGTGCAGCAAGCACCAACTTCACAGTGGACCCCAAGGAAGACCTGGTGTACATGATCATGACGCAACTCATGCCTTCCAGCACGTGGCCGCTACGACCACAACTTAAGCAACTCGTGTTCCAGTCGCTTGTCGACTAGAGATTCGCTTCATTTGCGCTGACAACACCATCAGCATCACAACACCTGTTGCAATAATGACGAGAGCTTGCGCCATGTCGTTATTGATGAATCGCGTCACGGTCATTACGACGCCAATCACGATGCATAACGCACCAGCAATCAACATTTCTGGAGCCAACATTGTTGTTCCAGCAGAGAAAATTGCAATTCCAATAATTATGGGGATGACACGACCATTGGCAATATCTGATCCCAGTGTGATTGAACCAATCACTACAAAAAGTGAGCCCACGGCGCGAGAAAGAACTTTTGCACCAATCGTTGTTGCTCCCTTATACGCAAGGAAAGAACCTGATGCAACCATGAAGAGCCCTGCGGGCCATCCTCTATTTGAATTAACAAGCGAACCAAGAGAAATAGCAACTCCATTCGCACCAAAACACAATGCAACTGTGCCGGCGAACTGAGTCGTGCGACAGCGGTAGACACCCCATGCAAACGTGACCGCGGTGAGAACCAAGCCAATTGCCTCGCCCCGTAAATTTGTATGACTTAACAAGACACCTGATGCGCCAACAGCACTGCCCAAAGAACCCATCTCTAGAACTTCTGCAAATCTTTTTTGTATTCCCGAACCCGATGACAATTTCCACGCGGTAAAACCTGCACCAATGGACACCGCGTACAACGACGCGACGATGATGCCTTCTGAAGCATCCTCAAACGCAATTGCGAGAATACGAACGACCCCGACAGCAATGATTAATGAAGCTAAGTACGTCACAAGTTCTCGAACTGAGAACGACCACAACGGTGCATCAGCAATTTCACATGCTTGTTGTTCGGTGATTGTTCCTTGAGCAACAAGTTCATCAAGAACTTCGTTTTGTGACTTGCGTTGTTCCATACGCGAAGTTTCACACACTTTAGTGAGGACGTGAATACCAATCGACGAAATCAAAGATTGCGCTGTCTAACAACGGAGCGATGAGAGACGAGTACGTCACTGTCATGTGATTGTCATCTCGGTACACAAGTACGTTGCCCACCACTGTGGGACATGAGACTGAAGCGCAGAACCAGTTCTTTACCCACAGAACGTTTCGGCCTTCATGATCGAAATCAACAAGCATCTGTTGCATGTCGTCGCGATATGCGGCACTGATACTTGGCGAACACTGCTGAATATTGGTGTAGCTGCGACTGAGACAAGTAGGTACGTCTTGTCCTGGATATGGCGTGTCCTGAATAAGAACTGGGGTGATTCCCTTTTCTTCGAGAGAAGTGATTGTTCCCTGAATAGCTTCACGCCATTCCTTTTGCCACATTGGCTTACGAGTACTCGCTGACAAAAGACGATCGAAGTGGGCAACGAAGACAACCTGCACCCCATCGGTCACCATTTGTTTCAGCACATTCTTACGCCATGCTCCACACTCTTTGTACACCTTGCCCAACACACTGCTGTAAGTCGCAATATCTGCAGGTGGACAACCGCGCTTTGTGTACGTCATCAATTTCCAATGCCGCTTTAGTGCAACTTTCTCCATTGCAGGAAACCACTGCGCAGCATGCGAGTCACCGTACAAACCGACAACAACAGATGAGGCAGGATCTCCGAAAACACACTTCTTCGGAACAAGTGCTGAGAACCCTGCATGGCAGTTGTTGTTATAAATCACTGGCATGTCAGAGATGGCGCGTTGCAAACCCGGCGTCAAGTTTCCGGGCAATCCCGTCATTACCGAAGCATCCACAATTGCTTGTACCGGCTTTCCTTGTGATGGAAGCGTGGGAGCAGTCGGAACAAGTGTCGTTGTTGTTGCTGAAACTCCGTCGGGAATTGATGTGTCTCCCACTAACGACGGAGTTGTTGCATCGGGGCCAGCGGTGATGGTTGGCGGGTTATTGCGCGCAAGAACACCTGCACCAGCAACAAGTGTGATGACTGCAGTTGCCATCGCTACAGCACGAAGACCACGAATTGCAATATTTCGGCGCACAGGATTTTCAATGAACCGATATGAAAATTCAGACAGACCAAGTGCAATAGCGATACACACAAGGCCATCGACAACTGACAACGAACGATTAAATCCAGCCGCGACAACAATCAAGATGGGCCAATGCCACAGGTACGCCGAGTACGAACGTGAGCCAAGCCATTGAAATGGTGACAGTTTCAAAAGTGCAACAGGAGCCCATCCCGTTGCGTTTCCACCACGTAAAACGAATGAAGTTGCAATAACCGGCACTAAAGCCCATGGTCCGGGGAATCGGGTGCGTTCATTGAACTGAACAACCGAAACAATGATGACCGCCAATGCACACCATGCAGTGACCGCACTGAAAGTTTTGAACCACTTTGCAGTGACCATCGGAACAACCGCTGCCAACGCGCCTGCAGCTAATTCAAAGGCGCGGGTATGCGGTGAGAAGAAGGCCCACGGTTGTGACAACTCCATCATCCGCATACACAGCACAAATGAAACGGCAGCAACAATCACAGATGCGAAGCCAACACGCAACCGAACATTAAGGCGCGATGTACGTGATGCACCGAAACAGAGAACAGCAATGAGCACTGGCCACACCACGTAGAACTGCTCTTCAACAGCAAGGCTCCAATAGTGCTGCAACGGAGACGGTGGCAATGTTGACTGCAAATAGTCAGCACCACGTTTGGCGAAGACAAAGTTCGAAGAGAACGTGGCAACTGCCAAAACATCATTCGCTAGGGATCGAAGTCGTAATGGTTCAAGCCAGACCCAGGAAGCAATCAACGTTGAGACGGCAACGACTGCCGAGACTGGAAGTAGACGACGCACTCGCCGTGAATAGAAAGAGGACAGCGAGATTTTGCCCGATGACTCCTTCTCAGAAACCAGAAGAGAGGTAATCAGAAAGCCGGAGACCACAAAGAAAACGTCGACACCGATGTATCCACCTGTGAGACCCGGCACACCTGCGTGAAACAGCAAGACGGCAAGGACCGCAATGGCGCGTAAACCTTCAATATCGGAGCGCCTTTGCATCCCTACGAGTATGGCTTGCCTAAGACCATGAATGGAGGCAAGTGCCTGAAAGATGTGCCTCTCCAACTCATCGAGTGACAGACTGAAGTAGTGAGTAAGAACCGGGAAAGCGCATTCGATGCAATGATGCGCGACAACATCCGCGGCGTATCAGCATTTGCTCTTTCCATCACTTCAAATCCGTCAATTGCTGAAGAGGCCGTGCAGGAAACTTTTATTCGTGCGTGGCGTTACTGGCCCACATTCCGCAATGAATCTTCGGTTATCTCATGGCTCATCACTATTTGTCGCCGCGTCGTCATCGATATGGCGCGCAAGCAAAAACTGCATGATCAACTTCCCGAAAACGTCATCGATATTCGTGATCACTTTGCATCAACTGCCATCTATGAGTTGGTGCGAGAACTTCCATTGCCACAACGTGAAGTTGTCGTGCTGTGTGCCATCCTCGGTTTTGATTATGAATCCGCAGCAAAATCACTAGACATACCCATTGGCACGGTTCGCTCGCGTCTTGCCCGCGCTCGTGAACAACTCGGCCGTCAACTTGACGATGTGATTGCAATCTGAAATGGCATCGATGCCCTGCGAACGAGCACGTGCGCTAGTACTGCAGCCATTGGCCGATGCCGACGATGTCGCCGCAGCACGCCAACATCTCCTGAATTGCCCACTGTGTGCCAGTGAAACGGCCGATGACATGGCGCAAAATGTCTCCTCTCGGTTAGATCTCTTGCGCGAACCCGGAGGGATGCTTCGCCTAGCTCTCATGCTCATCGGCGGACTGCAAGTGCTCCTGGCTTTGCCGTGGATCTTCGGGGCAACACTGCTGTGGACACCCAGTTCCGACACCTCTGTCGCCCACCTCACGCGAGATGGTGTGATTGGCCTCGTCCTTGGTCTGGCAGGGGTTGCCGTTGCCGTCTCTCCCCGCCTGGCCTATTTCGCACTCTCTGTCTGCGGCCTCCTGGTCTCGCTACAAGCCATTGCCTTCATCTCCGACAAGGTGACCAGCAAGGTCAACCCCAATTTCGAAGCAATCCATGCCCTTGCACTTGTCATCACCGTTCTTGTCATCGTTGCGGCTTTCCCCCGACGTACTCAGCGGTAGGTCCCTACCCGCAGTCGTCTAGGGTTTGTCTCACCATTTCATCGACATTCCCAAGGAGTCACAATGGCCCGTAATACCCGTGTGTTTGCAGCAATTGCAGCACTTTCACTCATCATCTCTGCGTGTGGCGGAAGCGACAGCAAGACATCCGATGGAGGCTTGAAGCTTGTCAACGCTGGCAAACTCACCGTCTGCTCAGACGCCCCCTACGAACCATTCGAGTACCAGGCTGCAGACAAGACCTGGACTGGTTTCGATATGGACGTCATGCGCTCTATCGCAGAAGCAAACAATCTTGAGCTTGAAGTCACCGTTCAGCCATTTGATGGCATTTGGTTGGCCCCGGCAGCAGGTACCTGTGATGTTGTTGCTTCATCACTCACCATCACGGAAGAACGTGCACAAAAGGCCGACTTCACCGACGGCTACTTTGAATCATTCCAGTCACTGCTTGTTCGTAATGCTGACAAGGACACATTGAACACACTCGAATCGCTTGCTGGAAAGACCATTGCCGTACAGACCGGCACCACTGGTGAAGAGTACGCAAAGGCCCATGCACCCGAAGCAAAGATCAAGTCATTTGATGACGCATCGGCAATGTTCCTTGCGCTTGAATCCAATCAGGTTGATGCAGTTCTCCAGGACTTCCCTATCAATGCATTCCGTGCAGTGAAGCAAGGAACATCAACTGTCTCGGTCAAGTTCAACACAGAGTCTGAGCAGTACGGTTTCGCGGTTGCAAAGGGCAATGTCGAATTGTTGAAGATCCTTAATGCAGGTCTTGCAACACTCAAAGCTGGCGACGGATACGACACCATCTACGCAAAGTACTTCGGCAAGGATTAATCATCCAGTAGTCAGATACGAAAAGGGTCATGGCAGTTTCTAAGCGTCAACGAGCGATGTACATCCGCTATGCGGTGTATGCACTGAGCGTTGCCGCCGTCATTGCCGTGGCCCTTTTTGTTGACTGGGAAAAGCTTCAACGAGCGATGTTCGACTGGGCAATTGTTCAGGAACAATTCCCCCGCATCCTCATTAGCGCCGCCAAGAACACGGTGATTTTCACCATTCTTGGTTTTGCAGGTGGACTCTCTTTCGGTCTTCTTTTCGCGTTGATGCGTCTTAGCACCATCCGCCCATACCGTTGGCTTGCTGCCACGTACATTGAAATATTCCGAGGCATACCGCTACTTGTCACGCTCCTCATTCTTGGTTTCGGAATTCCCATCGCAACCGGTTGGCAGTGGCCAAATCCATTTCTGCAAGGTGCCGTTCCCCTCGCTCTTGTAGCGAGTGCTTATATGGCCGAAACCATTCGCGCCGGCATCGAAGCAGTTCCTAAAGGACAAATGGAGGCGGCTCGTTCACTCGGTATGTCATATCCACGCGCAATGATCACAATCATCATTCCTCAGGCGTTGCGCATCATCATTCCGCCGCTCACTAACGAGTTCGTTCTTCTCATTAAGGACACCTCGCTTATTTCAGTTCTTGGCGTCACCGATGCCACCCGTGATCTTGCTCGGTTTGGCCGAGATGGTGTCAATCATTCTGCAAACGCAACACCGCTCATCGTCGCTGGTCTTGTGTATCTCGCAATGACATTGCCATTAACTCAATTAGTTGCGTACATGGAACGTCGTGCAAAGGCGGCAGGAAAATGAGCAATGAAATTATTCTTATCGACGATTACGTCGTCAATGTGGCTGACCTCAATAAGTCTTTCGGTGCTAACCACGTTCTGCGCGGAATTAATCTTCATGTGCAGCGAGGTGAAGTTGTCTGCATCATTGGTCCTTCGGGTTCCGGCAAGAGCACACTTCTTCGTTGCATCAATATGTTGGAAAAACCTTCGAGTGGCACCATCGTTGTACTCGGGCGCGAACTCACACATATTGATTGCGACATTGATGAAGCCCGCACAAAGATTGGCATGGTCTTTCAGCAGTTCAACTTGTTCCCTCATATGACTGCACTGGAAAACATTTGTGTGGCACAACGCAAAGTTCTCGGCCGCAGCAAGGCCGAGGCAGAGATGAAGGGCTTGCAACTCTTGGCACGTGTTGGTCTGACAGAGAAAGCTGATGCATACCCTGGTCAACTTTCAGGCGGCCAACAACAGCGTGTCGCTATTGCTCGTGCACTTGCGATGGACCCTGACGTCATGTTGTTCGATGAAGCCACCAGCGCACTCGACCCAGAACTCGTTGGCGATGTTCTCACTGTCATGAAGAACTTGGCTGAAGAAGGAATGACGATGTTGGTTGTCACTCACGAAATGGGCTTTGCATCCAATGTCGCCACGCGCGTTGTCTTTATGGATGATGGAGTCATCGTGGAGGAAGGCCCACCGTCACAGGTGATTGCAGCACCTCGCGAAGTGCGCACTCAGATGTTCTTATCCAGCGTTCTCAACCACTAGACACCCCACGTCTAGTCTCCGCCCTATGAGCGACCAACGCGACAAAATCCAGGCCCTTCTCACCCTCGCGCAACATCCGAATACCCCCCAGGCCGAGGCCGAAACCGCATTAGCGCTCGCGTCAAAGTTGATGCAGAAGCACGGCCTTTCAGAACACGATGTTGTCGATACAAAAAAGCCTGAAAACACCGCAATTGTGGTTCGTCGTTTTGCAGTTCATGGCCCCTATCGCGTGCGCCGTCAAAATATTTTGTATTCCATTGGTCTTGCACATTCTTGTGCTGGATATCGCGCTGACGATGAAGATGGTGCGTGTGTCGTTGTTCTCTACGGACGCGATGCGGACATCACAGCGGCGTACACGCTCTTTGGTGCCGCCGACATGATGGGGCTTCGTTTGTTGCCTCGCGGTGATCGCTCCTGGCGCACTTCGTGGTGGCAAGGTTTCCAGCGCGGCATTTCTGAGGCACTCAGTACCGCAAAGAAAGAATTTATTGCAGAAACTCCTGGTTCAGGCCTGGTGTTGGCAGACCGCATGAAGCGTGCCGAAGCTGAATTGCGTGCAAAAGGTCCGCGACTCACTGGTGGATACTCCTATTCCAATACGTCATCAGGCGCATACAGCAGTGGTCACTCTGCAGGACGCGGATTCTCTTCAGGCAGTCGCTCGTTTACAAGCGGTGTGCGCGGAGTGCTCGGGTGACATCACTACTGCCCTTCATTGAGGCTGCACATCTTCGTGCCGGCGAATACAGCCGGTGTACACCAGAACAGGCATTGGTGTACGCATGTGAAGACGTGGTGGAAAAAGAACTCGGATCAAGAGAACTTCCATCGGCAGAAGCTGAAGGCATCCTCGAAAAGATCTGCCACGCAGAGGATATTGAAATCCCTCGCGTGCTCATTGCTCGAAAAAGCACATCTGCTCGCGCGCTCACCTACATCGACGAGAACGTCATATGCGTTCGCGGGAAGTCCACCACCATGGCAACACTGCTCCACGAACTAGCCCATGCGGTCGTCGGTGCAGAATCACACGGAGTCCTCTTTCGAGATGAACTCGCACGACTCACTCGCACTCACATCTCCATCTCGTACGCAGCACTGCTCCACTCGGTGTATTCCGGTGTCGGCCTCGAGATGTCACCGTGGCCGGCGACGGCTTCCCGTCGTAATTAGTCAACGCTCATTCCCACTTCGTTGAAGTGGCAGACTTCATATATGACGACTTCTCCCTCAGCAGACGACCTCTACGCCTTCTTGTCCACGACACGTTCAATTCGTCGCATTAGTGATGCGCCCGTCAGCGATGAAGTCCTCACTCGCATCATGCAGGCCGCCGTATGGGCTCCAAGTGGCGGTAACCGTCAACCATGGCGCATCATCGCCGTACGCGATCGCAACATCAAAGAAGCAATTGGTCGTCTCTACGCGAAAGCTTGGGAGAAGTACGTCGAATTCAACGTTGCACAGTTTGAAGGACATCCACCGGCAGTGGTGCAACAGGTACGTGATGCATACGCCGGGGGTACACGCTTAGCTGAATCCTTGGCTGACGTTCCCGTCCTCGCAATGTTTATTCATGATCCCGCGGCTCTCTACGTCACCGATGCAAACCTTGGTCGTCATCCTGTGGTTGGTGGCGCATCTCTCTATCCCGCTATTCAAAACTTCCTTCTTGCGGCTCGTGCAGAAGGACTCGGTGGAGTTCTCACCACATTGGTATGCAACCGAGAGACGGAATTGCGAGACATCTTGAAGTTCCCTACAGGATGGGGCGTTCACGCAATGGTTCCGCTCGGACATCCGAAGGGACAGCATGGGCCATTGAAGCGCTCTCCTGTTGAGGAAATGACCTCTATTGATCAGTGGCGTGAATAACGCCTAGTTCACAGAGTTGCGCCAGGAAACATTTGTTGGCCAACGACCCGTTCCACCATTTTCAGCTAGGAAACCGGTGAGCGTTCTGCTCGTGTTTTTCATACGCCACTGCAACATTGCCTGCGCTTGACGCATCACAATCTCCGGGTCCTTCGTTTCAGTGCGCCATGTGGGGTCTGCGGCAATGTCAAAGCACAACCAATCACCATCAGCAAACTGCACGTAAGCGTACGAATCACTTCGATGCACAGCGAGACTCATTGAATCAAGATGGCGCTTCCATGGCGTGTCATGTGGATACACCGGGATGAGTGATGACCGCCAGTCATATTCCCAATGAGCAGCATCTCGCCACATCGGTGGTTCAACACCTTCGATAAAAGGTGTGAGAGGAAGCCCATCACACTGAGCTGGAACTTGCTCACCCAACACATCACACAATGTCGGCATGATGTCCACGTTCTCCGTGAAGCGATTGACGACTGTTCCATGTGTTGATGCATGACGTGGATCACGAATGATGGAAATGATGTGCTGACTGGTCTCCCAGTAACCCACCTTTTCTTTCAAGCCGTGGTCACCCAACAACTCGGCATGGTCAGCCGTTACAAGAATGACGGTGTTCTCCCACTGACCTGAAGCTTCCAATGCATCCCAGATGCGACCTAACTGAGCATCGACTTCGCTCACCATGCCGAAGTACTGCGCGCGCATATGTGCAAGTTCGTCAGGGTCTGTTGAGGCCTTGGTGCTATCTAATGCCAACATGATCTGGTGGTATGGATGCACATTTTCCGCAGGTTCAATAGGCAAACCCACCTCAGCGGGGTCATACATCTCACTGAATTCACCAGCAGCGGAATATGGCGGGTGCGGCCGGATGAAGCTGGCGTGTGCAAACCACCCCTGCTCTTGTTGGCTCATCCATGACAACAGATGATTAGTCAAAAACGTAGAGACACTTGCATTCGATGGGCGTTCATTCTCCGTCGAAAGCAACTTCACTGTGCTCATGTCAGTGTTGAAACCTTGGTCTTGTAACCACTTGCGCCACGGATCAAAGTTCTGCGTGAGATTCAATTCGCACTCAAACCCAGGTAAGACACCTTCATAGCTGGACAAACGTGGGTCATCAGACGTCGTTGTAATTCGAGGATCAATCGTTTGGTCGGTGTACCCAAACAATGCAGGCGCATAGCCAGCACGGCGCGCCATCAGCGCAACATTGTCAAACGATGCATCAAGAGGTGTTCCGTTTGCCACCACGCGATGATTCATCTGATACATACCCGTATACAAAGATGCTCTTCCTGGCGAGCACGGCGATGACTGACTGTAGTGACGAGCAAAATGCACACCCTGCTTCGCCAATCGATCAAGGTTTGGTGTTTTCACCACAGGGTGACCCGCACCTGATAAGCAATCGCCGCGGAACTGATCAAGTGTGATCAGAAGAATGTTTAGTTTCATATTTTCAACTTGCTGTCAGAAATTGTTGAATGTCTGCAATTGCCCTACGGTCCTGTGCCGTAAAGATATGGCCGCCTTGGTAAACAGCAAGTGAAGCGTTCGGTAATCGCCTGACAATTTCTTCAGAATTACTTTTTGGAGCAATGCCATCAAATTCTCCAGCAGCGACAAAGACCGGTGCGGTGACGAGGTGCAATCTTTCGGCAACGTTGTGGCCAATTCGCGCACCCAACTGCAACATTTCGCCTCTTACTGTTTCTTTTGATTTTGGAACTGCAGACTGTTCATTACGCATTCTCACGATTGCAGCATCGTCCGGATGTGTCGACAACCACTCCGGAGTCCAGCGCGAATCGGTCAGCGTTGTGATTCGTTCTGCGCGCTGTTCTGGTGCGAGTGCACCCAACTCATGAAGTGGATAGGAAGACCCGGCATCACCACCTGCCGACGTGCACAACAACACCATCTTCTCAACACGTTGTGGATAACTCACTGCAAACTCTTGCGCAACCATTCCACCAAAGCTGATTCCGACCACCGCACATGTATCCCAACCGACATGATCAAGAAGTGCAGCGCCATCTTGTGCAAATTGCGTCATTGTGTACGGACCTTCGGGAATGCTCGTTTCACCAAGCCCACGTTGATCATGTGCCAACACTGTGCATGTTTTTGCAAGCGCACCAATAAGCGCTGCACTCGACTTCAATGTTGCACCCGAACCGTTAAAGAACAACACACGTGGTCCACTGCCACTCACTTCGTAGTTGATCGAAATTTCAGGACGTTCAAACATTGGCACGTCATCATTCTTCCATCTCGTGGGTATCCACCATTCACGGTGCTGCACAAGCCACTATCAATACCCGTGCAAACGTTTGTTGATGGAGTCAGGCGCTCACTAGCTGAGCAAGTTGATGCACTCCCTTGGCGACGAGTCACCATGCCAGGCCTTGATGTGGCGTGGGTGGGCATGAACGTTCCTGCCATCGACACCGGCGGTCGTCCGTGGGTATGGGAAGTGGTGACACCTTCTCAGTACGAATCATCACATCGCATGCAAGACGACCCCATGGTTCTCTCCGTTGCGCAAGACACTGTGATCGCAGAGGTCAATCATCTGGACCACTCCGGCCCCATCATGCGAATGCAAGTGCCCGTGAAGGAAGCGCCTGAAAGCGTCTCCGTCGCTGGCGGCATCGACCCCGATGGTCCGTGGTCAGTGCGCCTGGAGACCGGTTGGACGGTGCAGGCCATCGGAACCGCTGCACAATGCTGGATTGACCGCGAAGCCCCTGGCAGCGCCCGTCTCGACACCCCTGCACCCCAGCTTGCGCCCCACCAGCGTTACAAGTTGCACCCTGCTATTGATATCGAGTCGGCAGCCTTCGACCGGTTGCTTACACTCGACCCTGATGACGCCGCGATGGTCACTTCCCTTCTTACTCAGGTACACGAGGCCCTCCGGCCGTACCGCTGAGTCCACTCGCGGCTCACAAATGGTGGCGCTGTGATCACTACCTACGCACTTTCTCTTCCCACTGTTGATTGCAACGAGTCGCATCGCATTGCACTCATCGACATTGTGAGCGACTGGTTGGTCGAGCACTACCCCCTCGATTCGCGTGGTCCTGGCACCACGGTGCGTACCCGTGAATCTTCCGATGACCCTGTCTTTCGTCTCACGATTACCGAAAGTTCTCCCAGCAGTTCACATGTTGAGACATTGACGGTCAGTGTTGTGATGATTGCTGACGTTCTCACGTTTGACCTCCGCATCTCTTCTACTCCGACTGCATCTCGCGTCATTCCATTTACTTCACCCATGCTTCCTGTCCGCGTTGCACAGTTAGTGAAAAAAGTATTAACAGCAGTTCCCAGTGAAGATGCCAACCGCTACATCACAGACGCTCCAAGCGTGGTTGCTGACGAACTAGGTGGACAAGAAATTGCGGCCTTCGTCCTTGCACCTAGCCGTCGCTTGCCCGTCATCGTTGAGATTCTTGATTATGAACGTCGCACATCACCATTGATTTCAATGGGAGCAGGCCCATTGGTTGGTCTTGTGCACATCGTTCAGATCACCAACGCAGAAGCACTGCGCGGATTTCTTTCGCTCACCGGTTACGCACTTGTCGGACCTGGCTGCATTGTTGTCAACTGGGCGGGAAACACTGAGCCAGAAATTGTTCATCGACGTGAAGTGCCTAGTGCTTCAGAGATTCGTGAACGTGCACGTCTTGTTCAATTAATTATTGAAACTGCGGCACGATCAATTGCCGCACCACGTGTTCCTGCACCACCACGTCGAGATGACGACCTTGTCGAGTCCACCTCGCGTGAGGTCTCCGTCACCAATGAAACAGTCAGTGAAGACCAAGCGATTCATATCGAACAACTTGAATCATCCATTGATGAATTAGAAGCTGCACTTGCCGATGCTGACCGTCGTCTCGCAGAACAGCGCGCGCAACTTGAACAAAAGGGCGGACAACTCGATGAATTGATTCTTCGCAATGTGTCTCTCGAGATGCAAGCAGGCAATTCAGCCAACACCCGCGCAGTTGCATCGATGACAGAGGCACTTCGGTTAGCACAAGAACATTGTCCTTTCTTGGTCTTTCATCAAAGAGCGATTGAATCAGGCGAAGGCCTAGAAGGCCCAGAACCTGTCAGTGTTCTGCAGGATTTGGTGCGCCTCAATGAAGTGGCCCGAGCATGGATGTCGGGAGAGATCACTGGCACGAGTATCAAATTGGCGTGTCGCCAGATGGGCTTGGACTTCGTTCCCGATATTTCTGCAACTGCCCGTCAAAAGTATGAAGAGGACTACCTCATTGATTGGCGAGGGAAAATAGTCCGCGCAGAGGCTCATCTTCGTCGTGGGAAGAAGTCCCATCTGGTGCGCACGCATCTCTATTTTGATTCCGAAACACAACAAGTCGTCGTTGCCTACATCGGACGTCACTTACGTGACAAGGGCTCATCGTCCTAACACGCCTAATCTAAGTAGGTGAATCGCCGCAAAGTTCTGAGAAGTATTGGTGGCGTCGTTTTAGTCTTCTCCCTCGTCACCGGATTCTCCGTCAGCCGATATGTCTTGGCACACCCCAACGAACCCCTGCAGCAAAATGTTGCGTCCTGGGCACGCAATAAGGGAATGGGCGTCATCGTCGACAAGTTAGAAGCATGGATGCACAGCGATCCACCAGCGGTGGCACCAGTCGACACTCTTGCTTTGGTTCCCTTTGATACAGACCCACCGCAAACAGAAACCACCATCGCTTCGGACGAAACAGTGGTGACATCATCCCCGATGACAACACTGCCCGGTGGCAAGAGCACACCCGCCACCCGTCAGCCAACAAAAGCTAGCCAGTCATGCCCTGTTACATCAGCCACCACCACACTTGCGCCTGGTGCGGCGACAACCACAAGTACAAGCACCACAACAACCAGTAGCACCTTGCCAGGTGAAACAACCACGACAACTACGACCACCTCCACAATTCCGGCTCGCCCATTAGATGTAGAAGCGCAAATTTCACCGGCCATCAAAGGTGAAGGTGTGTGGCGTGCGATTGCAAAGGTCCGCAAAGAGCCCATCATCTATGCAACATCGGTGCGCCCGTTGTGGTGTTACGGATCCGTTGTTGCAACGATGGCAACATACGACCCCACCAAGGTGCACGCCGCTCTTTTCAATGGCACAGAAGTTCCTGGCGGCAAAGGTTGGCGCAACACATCCAGCATTCGCGGTGCTGCTGTGAAGTCACTCATCGCCAGTTTCAATGGCGGTTTCCGTTTTGAACATGAGCCTGGTGGGTACGTCACTGAAGGTCGCACTATTCGCAAACTGCGCAAGGGCTACGCCACGTTCGGCATTCGCGCCGATGGCTCCAGCACCATTGGTGTCTGGGGTGAAGACATGCATGCCGATGAAGACTGGGTATCACTTCGTCAGAACCTTCCACCCCTCGTCGCCGAGAATAAGTCGGTGTACCAGTCCTATAAGTCAGTCGACTGGGGACAAGACTTCGACAACAAGGTATACAACTTCCGCTCGGCAGCGTGCGTGCGAACGGACGGGCTCATGATGTTTGTCGCCGTCGGCAAAGTCAATATTGGAATGCTCGCCGACACCCTTGTCATCCTCGGATGTCGCACTGCAATGGAACTAGACATCAATGGAACGTGGCCGTTCTTCGCAACGTATACGGACTTTGGAAAAACTGACCGCACAGGAAAAACCATCGATACTCGCATGGGAGACCCCGGCCGTCATCTTCATGGCGCCACCAAAGATTTCATCGCACTCTTCGACCCCGAGACATTGAAGCCTGGCGCCATTAAGTAACTAACTGTTTGACAGTTTGTATTCACCCAGCAAACGGGGTGATGAACCATCAACAGTTGCAATGACTCCGTCATCAACAAGCTTGCGAAGATGCGACCATACGCTGCGTCTCGCTGGGCGATGCAATCGTTTGTCCACTGCTGCATACAGCACCTTCACGATTCCAGGAATCGTGTTATTTCCAAGGGCAATCTGCTGAACAATCTGTTTTTCTCGTTCAAGTCGATGCCCAAGATATGCATGTAAAAACGGCTGTGGATCAGTGATGGGACCACCATGTGTTGGCCACAAGATTGCGTCATTGCGTTCAATGACTTTGTGCATGGATTCAATGTATGCACGCATGTCGCCATCCGGTGGCGACACAACCGTCGTTGACCAACCCATCACGTGGTCACCCGTAAACAAAGTGTTGTCTACATCCATGGCGATACTTAAGTGATTAGAAGTATGACCTGGTGTTGCAACTGCGGTGAGAGAAAACTCCGAGGTCGTCAGAAAGTTTTCACCATCAACAACTGCTTCATCGGGTGAAAAGGCAAGATCTATTGTCTCGCGCTCTTCTTCTGACTCTTCTTTCTTCTCGTCAGGATCGTCTTCGGAAGGGTCGTGATCGTCTTCCTCTACAAAACCTTCATACACACGGTGTGGCCCGATGGCAAAGCGCGTTGCATTTGTTTCTGCATGAAGCCATTCGGTTAATGGAGAATGATCTGAGTGACAATGGGTCACAACAATGCCCACCACATTGCGACCTTCCAGCGCAGCGACTAATGCGTCGCGATGGGAATCAAGTTTTGGGCCCGGGTCAATAACAACTACATCTTTGGTTCCCACGATGTACGTGCCAGTGCCGTGGTACGAAAACTTTGATGGGTTCTTTGCAATGACTCGTTGAATCAGTGGCGACACCTGCTCGGGAACTGCATACGGTGCATCATCAATGCGTGGGACAAATGGAATAGCCACAGTGAAAACCTAGATGTTGATGGCGCGCACTGCGCCTACTGGCTTTCCGTGACCCAGCACCACTTCGGTAACAGAAGATGGAACTTGAGATACATCCACGCCCAG
>CALBSD010000098.1 GCA_937927625.1 uncultured Actinomycetes bacterium
AGGTCGCCGTAGGGATACTCGCGCTGATAATCAAACTGTGAATTGCTATTAGCGGGAAGCTTGATGCTGTCAGCGACAACTTTGCCGTCGGCAGTCACGATGGTTCCGCGTGGCTTATCGAACTGGCTATACAGCGCGTGCATGTTGCCCGGCTTGTTCTTGAGATCACTTTGCTTCACCACCTGCCACGTTGTGAGTTGAGCAAAGAGAATGCCGAACAATGCAATGAGCACAACGGTGAGACGACGAATGCGCTGATTCACTTCGCAGCCCTCTGTAGGCGTCGTGTTGCCAAACGTTCTGAGACACTCGCACTGTCGGGCACTTCGTGCAAGCTGCGCGCGGTGGAATCGCTAATGCGAATGAGAATTGCGAGCAATACATAGTTGGCAACTAGTGACGAACCGCCGTAACTCATGAACGGAAGTGTCACGCCGGTGAGAGGAACAACACGTAATACACCACCCACAATGATGAAAGTTTGAACAGCAGCAATGGTGGTGAGACCAACAGCGAGTAACTTTTCGAAATCGCGTTGTGCACGCAATGCTGTTCGCATTCCTGCGCCCACGAGCAGTGCGTACGCAGCGAGCACTGCCGTGACGCCAATGAGACCCATCTCTTCACCGAGGGCGGCGAAGATGAAGTCGTTGTGCGCCGCCGGAATGAGATCAGGTGAACCCATACCAAGTCCGGCGCCCGTGAGTCCACCATGGGCTAAGCCGTACAACGCTTGAATCGGTTGATAACCGCGACCGGATTCTTGTGCCCATGGGTTGAGCCAAATATCCACGCGAGTGCGCACGTGTGAGAACAGCTTGTATGCGATGACAGCACCAATGGCAAAGAGCCCGCCACCCATCACTAAGAAACTGGTGCGCTCCGTTGCCACCCACAGCATCACAACAAACAATGTGAAGAAGAGCAGCGATGAACCAAGGTCTTTCTCGCCGACCATCACAACAACGGACACGGCCCATGCAACAAGGATGGGTGCGAGGTGACGGAGTTCAGGAAGAGTGATGCCGAGGATGCGAATGTGGCCATCAAGAATGAGTTCGCGACGTTCGGAGAGATACGCAGCAAAGAAAATCGCTAAGAGAATCTTTGCGAATTCACCAGGTTGAAAGTTGATGGGACCAACACTTACCCAAATGCGTGCTCCACCACTTGTGAAACCAACACCAGGAATCATTGGCAGCAACAGCAGCACCAAACCTGCGGCCAGCGCAGTGAATTGATAACGACGCAGGTCACCCGTGCGTTCGATAACGATGAGAGTGGCGGCGAATGCAAGGAGACCGACAAGGCTCCATGTTGCTTGTAGTCCAGCCCAACGGTCGTTGAGGCGAGCAATCATGACAAAGCCGAGGCCATGCACGAAAGCAGCCATGGGCAGAAACATTGGGTCGGCACCTTTGGCGGTGAGGCGAACCATCACGTGCCCACAGGCCAATAAACCCAATACAAACAGCATGAATGGCACCATGCGCGCAGGCATCGTGGAGTGCTTGCCGAGGGAGGCGAGTACATATGCCCCAGCAGTGATGACGCCCGAGAGTGCAACCAGACCCAGTTCTATTCCCCTGCGGGAGCGAGCGACGGATCCCTCGGCCATGTGCCTACTTCGCGACAGTGGTGGATGTAGTGCTGGTGGTCGACGTTGCGTTGTCGATAGCTGTCTGCACGTACATCAAGTACTTCGCAGCTTGTCCAGAGGATGTGAAGGTGATGTTCGTCAGAACATCGCGTCGAACACCTTCAGTCAAGACTTTGATATTCAATTTTGTTTGTGTGTCGACAGTGGGCTGGAACCACAACATGCCTCCGACACGACCGCGATAGATCACCACGTTGTTGTTGTCATTTACCCCAATGAAGTATCCACTGCGTGCATACACACCAATCACGGTGAAGACACCGAGAACAATCGCCACAAGCGCAGACCAGAAGATTGCAACGCCCAGACGGTTTGATTTTTTCTTCGTTGGCTGCACTGGTTCAACAACCACTGTTGGCATCGGTTGTGTTTCGTCGGCTTCTTCCAACACAATTGGTGCGCTGATGTCGTCGAGAATGTCGAGAACAATCACTGTTGTGTTGTCGCGTCCGCCATTGGCATTCGCCACAAGAACTAATGCTTCTGCAGTTTCTTGTGCGTCGGTGTGCTCGGTGAGAATGCGCGCGATGTCAACATCAGCGACTTCATCAACAAGGCCGTCGCTACACAACACCAAACGATCACCCGTGCGAACAAGATGACTGAAGACGTCTACTTGCACAAAACGATCAATACCCATCGCACGAGTCACGATGTTGCGACGTGGATGCACGCGTGCTTCTTCTGGCGTGATGATGCCTTCGTTGACAAGTTCTTGCACATAACTGTGGTCCACCGACAAACGGGAGAGAACACCACCGCGGAAAAGATATGTGCGTGAATCACCAACGTTTGCAATGAGAATGCGCGGCTCTTCACCAGGTACAACTGCGGCTGCAGTGAGTGTAGTACCCATGCCGCTTTGCGTGCTGTCGTCAAGACTTGCTGTGTAAATCGCAGTATTTGCTTGCTGTACGAGTTCGCGGAATTGATCTGGTGTGCGGATACCCATGCGTGCACCGCTGCGAACAGTGGAGACAGCTAATGCGCTCGCGACTTCGCCGGCGTTATGTCCACCCATGCCATCGGCAACGATGTACAAGTTCTCTTCAGCGTGGAAGCTGTCTTCGTTTTGTTGTCGCACCATGCCGACATCTGTGGTGGCGCCCCATCTGAGTTTCATGAACGCATCTCCAACACCGTTGAGCCCACTTGAATTCTGTCGCCTTTTCGTACGGAACGCTCGCCAGTGAGACGTTGTCCGTTAACGAAACTGCCGTTGGTGGATTGCAGATCAACAACCCACACTCCTTCGGGACGAATTTCAATACGAGCGTGGTGTGACGAAATGAAGTTGTCGTCATCGATAATGACGTCGTTGTCGTCAAGGCGACCAATGGTGAGCGCATTCGACAATGTGTATGTGCGGCCACGATGCTGCTTTGGTTCAATCACCACAAATACTGAGGCGCCTTTCGGTACAGATTTCTTTTTGGCACGGCCACGCTTCTTGCCTTCGCTAGGTGCTGCGGCCACCGGAGTGCGCACTTCGCTCCATACCGCCCACAACACGCGACCAAAGAAGAGGTAGACGAGAGCGAGAAGAAGAATCTTCAGCGCTGTAAGAAGTTGATCTGTCATGTTCGGGCTACGACGCCTCGAACCGCACCTGGGCCGTGCCGAAGTTGACTACGTCGCCATGTTGCAGCAATTGCTCACCAGTGATGAGCACGCCATTCACCTTTGTGCCGTTAGTGGAACCGAGATCGCGCACGACTACCTCGCCGGCGGCGCACACAAACTCTGCATGGCGACGGGAGACGTTGGTGTCGTTGAGGACAATGTCGTTCTCAAGGTGACGACCAAGGATGTAGTGACCCTCGTGTAGCTCAATACGCTGACCATTGGGCAGGCTGAGCACTGCTGGCGGGCGGTCGAAGGCAGACGGCACAGCGGTAAGAACGGGAGCAGGGGCGGCCGGTGCTTCTGGGGCGGCCGCCTCCGGAGTTATGTTGCGACAATCGATGTCGAACTTGCCACGGCGAAGGTCGGGGTTGGTGCGCAAGGCAACACGGGCCTTACCTTCTACATGGAAACCCTCTTGAGAGATGTATTCGCGAAGGGCCACGGTGAGTTCTTGCAGCAACGTGGGTTCTACGTCGGCAAAACCCTCGCGGTCTTCGGGGCTGAGCTGGATGAGATAGCTGTTGGGCACCACGCGGCGGCCCTGGGCATCGACATCGCGCTCGGAATCGACCACTTGAAGCAGTTTGCGACCCAGTTGGAGAGGCTTTACCCCCGATTTGAAGGCACGGGAGAACAGACCATCAAAGAGGTTCTCCATAGACCGTTCAACGGTGCCTTTTGCCATGAGGACAGGCTACTTGCGGGGCCTATTGGGCTGGGGGCAATCAACCCCCTGATGACCCCCGAGTGGCATCCTTGAAGCCTGATGTCATTTCTCAAGATTCCAAACGCCCGAGAAAGGGACATTCATCGTCAGGCTCGTTCATTATTGACCGACATTGGCCGTTGGGAATCTGCGCTCAAAGACCCACGGCATCTACAGCATTGGGAAAAATCTTCGTGGTCGCAGAACGGCGAAGACGGAATTATTGAAGAGGCACTCAAGCGCCTGAATATTACGAATGCGACATTTGTCGAATTTGGTGCAAGCGATGGTTCAGAAAATTGCACACGTGGTCTCTTAGAACGTGGTGGTTCAGGGTTGTGGTTGGAAGGCGACCCAGAACTGGTCAGCAAAGCTCAGTCTGATTGCGGGCATCTTCCAATTGATGTTGTGTCTGCATTTCTGACAAAGGAAAACATTGTTGAACTAATTCAGAATTCATCGCGTGTTTGCAATGGGTTTGATGTCCTCGTGGTGGACATTGATGGCAACGACTGGTGGCTGGCTAAAGAAATATTGCAGCAATATTCGCCGTCCTTGATCGTGACCGAATACAACCCCTTCTACGGCTCAAATATCGAGTGGGTAATGCCATATGACGGCACTCATAATTGGCAGCACGACAATTACTACGGTGCAAGTTTGAGCGGATATGCCCAATTAATGCAGCAATTTGGATACGTACTAGTTGCTTGTGATTCTCGGGCTGTGAATGCATTTTGGGTAAAAGTAGAAAAACGTGAATTGTTTACTTCGAAAAAATCCGTTCGCGAACTTTTCGTTCCCGCATTGCCCGGAACACGTCATCGGCACAGAGGTGATCTCTTGTTAGATCAGCAACTGAGTGAAGATGAGGTCAATCAAATTGAGATTGAGTACATTGATATTTTTCAGAACAAGAAATCTTCTAAGAAATTGATCTGTGCGCAAATAAGTAATGGATCATCAAAGTCAATCTCGCCATTTGGAAAGAATCCAATTCGCTTAGGTGTTTCTCCTGAAGAGAATCTCGCGGACACTGCGAAACGTCTTTATCTGAATTCATCAATGAATCCAGGCTCATCTGGATTGGCTTGGGGAGTTTTTGACCGTGATTTTGAATGGACGTATGGCGCAGTGGTGCAAGAAGGCGTTCGGTGGGCAAACCCCATCCGCCGCTAACTACCAAGCTGTGTTGATCTCGTTCTCGGGATAGCTGCGAAACAAACTTGCGGGAAGGCCGGGCTCTGGTTGCTTGGTTGCACGTACTGCGGCGAAGAGGTACTGACCGAGATCATTGCGTCGCCAATCGACAAGGCGAACTGCGTCTTGGAATCGTGGGTGACCGGAGTAGTCAACATGATGCGCATCAGCTGTGAAAGTAGTTTCGGGTTCAAAACCTGAGAACTTCAAGAGTTGCACAAGTTCATGCATCGTGAACTCGCGATTGTGACGACCATAGGGACCAAAACCTGAATAAGGGTCGTAAATACTGAGTCCATCCGTCATTGCGAGCACATTGTTCATGCGTGCAACGTTCGGAGTAGTGACGACAAGAAGGCCACCGGGCTTAAGTACACGGCGTATCTCTTTCAATGTGTGCACAGGGTTCATGAGTAAGTGCTCAATGATTTCGCAGAAGACGACCACTTCAAATGATCCGTCTTCGTATGGAAAACGAGATTCCTCAAGATTGAAATGATCAAAGTCAAGGTTCACACTTTGGCGACCATTGCCTGCATCCCATGTGAATGTTTGGGTGCGCTTCCCTTCGTCTCCACCAAAATAATTCGCAAGTGTGAGATCTAGATCTGTGTATTCACGCAACAAATAGGTAATGAAATAGGGGTTAGAACCAAGCTCAAGGCACCGACCAGTTTCATTTTGGACAAGCTGCCACGAATGAATGCAACGATAAAACGCGTCTAATGCATAACCGTCGAGGTCTCCTGGCTTGCTGTCATCAATAGTGATTCCAGTGAAAGCCTTGAGAAGTCCTTGTTCGGTCAATCCATCTGGCAAGTCAAATGATCGAAAAGTTGGAGGATGTGGAAGCGGGGCAGGAGCGGCACTCCTATTTCCGCGAATGACACGAAGTGCTGCACGCGCAGGCTTTTCAAGCGGAGTATTCAGGACAACAGATCTGGCAATGCGACGAATCATTGAGAACAGAGTAACCGCACGCCTAACTGGCGTTGGGGTGTCTTGGGCCGGTTGGTATCGTGCAGTTTCTACTCGCGCGAGTGGCGAAATGGCAGACGCGCTGGCTTCAGGTGCCAGTGTTCGTAAGGACGTGGGGGTTCAAGTCCCCCCTCGCGCACCATTTGCTAAAGATTTTGCGATGCCTCAGCTTCGTCAAAAGCTGTCATTTCATCGGGAATGAAACGACGAAGAGATTCCATGTCCGAGTTGTTGAGGGCTTCAACAACTTTGGAGATCAGTACCTCATCCAGACCAGCACGTTTCATACCGATGACGTTTCCACCACGAACTCTTGCTGGAGATCCATACGCCATTCCGAATGGGGGAATGGCTTTGGTGACAACAGAACCCATACCGACCATTGCTCGAGTTCCCACAAGAGACCGCTGATGGACAACAGCACCAAGTCCGATGTTGGCACCCTTTTGAATAATCGTATGACCACCAAGTTGCACAGAATTGCTAAGTGTGACTCCATTTTCAATTTGTGCGTCGTGAGGTACATGTGCCTGAGTCATGAAGTAGCAATCATCACCAACTCGAGTTACGTCGACCGTGCCTGAATGGACAGTTGCAAACTCACGAATGACATTGCCGTTACCAATCTCAATAGAAGCGATTGTTACGTCTCCGCCCCAAGTTGCTGGATGAGGACCGCCGCGCATCTGCGCTGGGGTGCCGATTGCAACGTGAGGGCCAATCCAGTTGTCGTTGCCAATTCGAACATTTCCGAGGATGACGGCATAAGGCCCGATTGTGTTTCCGCTGCCTAACTGAACAGTGGAGTCAATTACAGCTGTTGGGTGGATTTTGTTCATGGACCCGCCATTCGTTGATGAACCGTTGTGAGCCTAAATCAACTTCTTTCACATCACTGATGAATACCCGCAAACTATGCTCAGAATGCCCACATATATAGGTAGGTCACATGATCCCCATCAGCACAGTTCGAATCGACGAGGAGATTGAAGCAGGAGTCCTCGAAGTGCTTCGTTCAGGGATGATTGCTCAGGGGCCAAAGGTTGCGGAACTTGAGGCGACGTTCGCCAAGATTTCTGGCGTCAAGCATGCCGTTGCAGTAAATAACGGAACTACTGCCTTGGTGGCAGTACTCAAAATGCTTGATGTTCCAAAAGAATCAACGGTTATTACGTCACCGTTTACATTTGTGGCCACACTTAATGCTGCGGTGGAAGCGGGATTTAAAGTCCGATTCGCAGATGTTGATGAACAAACCTTCAATATCACCGCAGACACGATTGCTGCAGTGAATCCTGCGGGGGTTTCGACCGTGATGCCCGTACATCTCTATGGCCAATGTGCTGACATGACCGCGATTACCGCACAGGCAAAGCAAAACGATTGGGCAATCGTTGAAGATGCTGCACAGGCACATGGTGCGTTGCATAACGGAGACGCAGCGGGTTCATTCGGCGCTGGCTGTTTCTCTTTCTACGCCACGAAGAACATCACCACCGGAGAAGGTGGCATCATCACCACTAATGATGATGCCCTTGCGGATCGCCTCCGGATCTATCGCAACCAGGGAATGCGTCAGCGTTACCAATATGAGATGGCTGGCACTAACTACCGGATGACTGATGTGCAGGCGGCAATTGGCATTCCTCAGTTGAAGAAGATCGATGCAATTAATGCCGCACGTCAGAAGAACGCAGAAACTCTCAACGAGCTTTTGGCCGACGTGGCTGAAATCGCCACACCCGTTACTTCAGTAGGTAATTCTCACGTTTGGCACCAGTACACCATTCGAGTTCTCGAAGGTTCCAAGCGCTCTCGTGACGAGGTCATTGAATACCTCACTGCTCAGGGTGTGGGATGCGGCATCTATTACCCGTATCTCGCACATGACTATGACTGTTTTAGGGGCGACCCGAACATCGAGCCCTCGCCAACTCCAGTTGCAGCAAGGTTGGTACGCGAAGTTATTTCGCTTCCAGTACATCAGTATTTGTCTGCAGAGGACATTTCAACAATTGCATCAGCTGTTCGGTACGCCGTTCAGGGCTGATATCTAACTTTCCCTAGCGGGTTCGGGTAAGGGAATACACTGAATCGCGTGACTATTAGGAATGTGGCATTGGTCGGAGCTGGCCAAATGGGCGCCAACCACGCACGTACTATCCATCGTTCTGAGGAATTTCAGCTTGCCTATGTTGTAGATGCAGATCTCAAACGCGCAAAAGTATTGGCCCAACAATTTAGTGCACATGCTGTTTCATCAATCGATGACATCAAGGATGTTCAAGCTGCAGTAGTGGCTACTTCAACAAACAGTCACTTTGGAATTGTTGAAAATCTGCTCGGAATGAAGATTCCCGTGCTGTGCGAGAAGCCTCTGACTCCATCTTTAGAGACCACCCGAGTTCTCATTGAGACTTCAGAGAAGTACGCAACTCCAATTCAGTGTGGATTTGTTGAACGTTTCAATCCGGCATTCCTTACTGCCAAGAAGATGATTGATCAACCAGTCATCCATGCGCAATCAGTGCGTCATTCACCACCAGCCATTCGTATTGCATCCGGTGTAGCCGAAGACCTGCTTATTCATGATCTTGACCTTGCACTCTCATTGACAACCTCTGATGTCAAGTCCGTAGTCGGAAGTGTCTATAAGTCCGCAAGCACAGGCGAAGATGAAATTGCAGATTGCATTATCAATTTGCAAGACAATGCTGTCTTTACACTTTCTGCAAGTCGAATGAGTCAGCGAAAAATTCGTGATTGGCGAATTTACACAGAGAAAGATCTCATTGAAGTTGATCTTCTTCGGCAAACGGTCACCATTTACGAGAACATAAATCAAGAAGTTGGTGCAGGTGGTGGTGCCTCTTATCGCGCCAGAACCACCGTCGATTACCCATTTATTGAACGTTCTGGTGAGCCACTTGCAATGCAACTGCAACATTTCTCTCAATTGTTAGATGGAGTAGTGAGTGAACAAATCGAACGGCAGTCAAGTCTCGCTAGTCACGTCGTTCTTTCTGATTTTCTGCAAGCGTCTGGTCACTAGTGGTTCAATCGACTAGCTGGGCAGTGGTTCTACCTGCCCATAATTCGGCCCTCAATATTCGACATACCGTCGATGAACTCGCGGAGTATTACAAAAGTAAGTCATTAAGCGGACAAGTCGTCGTCGTCGAAAATGGCTCCAGGGATGACACATGGGAAGTGATGTCATCCATCGACGCGCGAGAGTTGCCTTTTGTTTTAGTGAGAACACGATCTGAAAAGGGCCTCGGAAATGCCATTCGTGAAGGCCTCACTCATGTCGCGACAGATTTTGTGTTGATTACTGCCGATGATCTGCCCTTTGGCTTCTCAGATATTGATGGGTATTTCGAGACTGGAATGTCTTCGGACATTGCAATTGGCTCGAAGGCACATCCGGAGACCAACGGCATGAGATCTACATCTCGTGAATTGATGTCCACAGCTTTTCGCTTATTACGACGAGTCATTGTGGGCGTAAATCTTGGCGATACGCAGGGAACGATCATGGGTAAGGCAATGACAATTTGTCCGATGTCCACATTGACTACTCAGCCTGGATACTTGATGACGACGGAACTCCTTGCGCGAGCCACACAGCAAAACTCATCAATTATTGAGTTGCCTGTTAAATATCGAAGTGACCTACGTAAGTCGAATATCAATGTCATCGAAGACAGCATCAAAATGCTTCGAGGCCTTTTTGAAGTTCGACGCTCGCTTAAGTCTTAACAATTAAGTAATCAGATGTATTTACAAGAACTTCTGAGCTTGTAGTCAGAATGTCAATAATTCCCTGAGTTCTTATTGAATCTGCACACTCAAATTTCTTCGGAAGCACCACGTATCCGACGTCAAGGGTTTTCTTGAGTTCTTTAAGAACTTCTGCAGAATCACTTGGCATATTTTTTGGATTCATTGGAGCCAATCCGAAAGTATTGGGATCACATTGCAATGCAGCTAACGCCGATGAATTTCGATATCGCTCAAGACTTGAATACCACGGAACTGCCGCAGAGAATGTCTGACATCCAATCATTGGATGGAGATGTTCCACTTGCAAATTCGCCATAAAAATAGTCTGAACACAATTTTGTCCAGCAACTAAAACTCGTGCATCAGTTGGATCTTGTTGGATGACATGTAATGCCTGTTTCACCGGGCTGCTAAAACTCGTGTCATACCAATAGTCGCTACTTCGTAAATTAGGGAGAACGAGAAGAGCAACACTTACAAAAGAAATTCTCTGAGCTCTTCCACTCCACTGTCGCTTCGATACTTCTTTAGCGATAACAGCTAAAGCGATGACTCCGATTACGGGAAGAATCATTGCAAAACGATTGGGTGTGCGAAGTGCGGACAAGCCCGGAATAGCTGAGAGATCTCCATAAGGAAGCCACGTAACGGGTTGAGATGTTGCTGACTCCACAATTGCATGTGGAAAGAAGAATGTAAGTCGAGAATTCGCACCCCAGATAAGTGAAGGACCTAACGCGAGAATCGTAAATAAAGTCCACAATGACGCAACAAACCAGCGCCATTTCCGCACGAAAAGTACAAGCGAAGCGACGGTCAAGAGCGCAAGGTATCCAGGGAATGGAGTGTTCTCTACTGTGTTGGGTGACGTATTGTGTCGAAAGTCTGAGACTTGGGGAAGTTGAACACGTGCGTCGCTTGCAGGAATGAAAAATGTCCGAGGATCAGCGGAATAAAACATGTATTCATCGGTGCGAGATGAAGCTGCAGGTGCCCCAGCAGTGCGCTCTGCGCTGTCGTGCTGCAATCGAGCAAGAATAAATGGGGAGATAACAATTCCTACGACGGCTAGCACGGTGGTGACACGGGCAATTGAAGTTTTGAACGAACTTCGGGAAGTCGAAAAATTCCTTGTGAGCCGAATGAGCACACATGCTGCGTAAAAGATTCCAGAAAGCACGAAAAAATAGAAGGAGGAGAAGAAAGCAAGTGTCAGCACCAGAGCCGGTTGCCAAATACGAATTTCTTTCTGACCTAACAACTTGAGCCCTTCAATTGCTGTGAGGCACATCACAAAGGTGAAACACAAATTGAGGTGACCCATCTGGCGCAAAGTGATGGAAGGAGCTGTAGCCATGATGGCGCCAGAGAAAATTCCCGTTATTTGTGAAGATGAGAGAGTGAGAGAGAGTTTGCGAGCGGCGAAGAAGTTCAAGATGGCAGAAGTAGCAAGAGTCAAGTTATACGCGAGCGTGGGACCAGCGCCGAGGTTCCAAATTCCGCCGACGTACATCGCGAGGTAACCATCGTTCAAGCGAAGATCGACGCCATACGGTGCAATTACGTCATTGAACCGTGTGGGGAACAGGTTCCAATGTCGAAATTCTTGGCTCATTCGCCAAATTTGCCAACGCCAGTTGTATCCGTCACCGTTGCCGCCAAAGATTTGTGATGACCAATTTGAGAATGGCCAGAACATGAGACCGACAAGCAATAGTGCGACTACAGAAGCGACAAGAAGCCATCTGTATGACTTCTCTTGGACAATATCAACTTCATCAAATCTCTCTTTGAGAGAATTTCGAATGGTCCAGTAGATAAGGGCCAGTAATGCAAAATGAATTGGTGCGTAGCGGACAATTGTGCCAAACATTGAGCCACGGTCGTAGGTGTAGTCAACAACTCCTGCAACTATGAGCAGCAATAACGGCAAGAAAATTGTTGCAAGACTTAGAGGTGCATATTTTCCATATCGACGTATGTAATTCATTAGCGAATGGGAAGTTCGGTCCAGGTTCCGTCGAGCGCGACAATTCCTTCATCAAAAGTAGAGAACTGATGAACATTGAATCGAACTTTTCGATCCCAATGATCGAATATTCGAACCTCGGACATATCTGCTAGCGCAAGCGTCAATTCGTAAGTGCCTTCAAGAAGAGGGAGTGCGGGTATCTCGAATTGAAATTCAGATGGACCCATCATCGATGGAATAGAGAATGCGCGACGGCGAGTACTGGATCCCCAAACAGGATTTCCATGAATATCTGTAATTCGAAGACCAATCACTGCGTCGCTAATGGGAACATGTGCATCGGTGTGAATTCGAATCGTGAAAGATTTGCCGCTCTCATACGCAGTCCGGGTATGGCCTTCTTGGTCAAGTAGTTCAACCTTGGTGATATCAGCTTCACCTGAGCCCCAGCGTTCACCAATCTCTCCCTCTGCTTTTGGCTGAGCGTTGTAGCTAGTGCCGGTGTAGTCAGAAACAACTTCCAGTGATGGTCCAAGTGCCTTTAGCTCGCCTTTTTCAATCCAAGCAGCGCGGTCACACAGCTGGGTGACGTGCGCGAGTCCATGACTAACAAGGATGATCGTGCGACCGTCTTGCCTGAATGACTCAATCCGTTCAAAACAGCGCTGCTGGAATGAAGCGTCACCGACGGCGAGAACTTCGTCAATGATGAGAATTTCAGGGTCCACACTTGTGGCCACGGCAAAACCAAGACGAACGGTCATGCCCGATGAGTAATTCTTCACTGGAGTATCAATGAATTGACCTAGACCAGAAAAATCCACGATGTCGTCGAGACGACGAGTGATCTCAGCATTGGTCATTCCGAGAATCGCGCCATTGAGATAGATGTTTTCTCGACCAGAGAGGTCTGGGTGAAAACCGGCTCCGAGTTCCAACAATGCAACGACACGACCATCGCTGGTGATGGAACCCTTATCGGGAGTGAGGATTCCTGCAAGACATTTCAGCAATGTGCTCTTGCCAGAACCGTTGGATCCGATGATTCCGAATGTGGACCCGTGAGGGATATCGAAACTGACGCCCTTCAGAGCCCAAAACTCTTCGTATCGTGCTCGCCGACCTTGTAAGACAGTTGTCTTGAGATACTGGTTTTTGTCGTGATACAGACGAAAGTACTTCCAAACATTTTCAACTGAAACTGCGGGAGTGCTCATGCCTTGTCCTTATACATACGCCTATTGCGTAACGGCTCCAATGGTACTCTCGTTAGGCATCGCAAGTCTTTGAGCAAGGTTGGGTCTTTGAAGCAAGTTGATATCGAGCAGGTACTTGCGGAGATTCGGGACGACGTAGCCAAGAAGCGCGCCGAAGGCTCGTACCCTCCTGGCCTTGAACAAGAGCTGGAAGCTGAATTTCAGACGATTTTGTCGTATACAAAACGCGGAATTACGGATCGCGCAGCCGAAATTGCGCGTTTATCTGCAGAAATTCGTCAGAACACCCATGAGATATCTGGGCTGACTCCTGCTCATTCTCGAATTCCAGGTATGTCCATCTTCCACCGCATCATTCGCCGGTTGATTGCGCGTCACACAATGGGGCTCGCAGCACAAGTACGAGCATCTGAAGAAAACAAAGTACGCCTCCTTGAAATCCTGGCGGAACAGAGCAAGGCCCACGAAGATGCGGATCAGCGTTTAGTTGCCAGTTTGTCGAAGCATGTTCTAGATCGTGTTGCAGTGATTGACCATCTCACCATTCTTGTGACAGAACTCGAAGCAAAGATCAGAAAGATCGAAGAGTCCAAGTAGCGGACAGCCCATGCCGTCTGTACATCAACTCATTATCGGCTCTTCACGCCGAGATGCCATCACGAACATGGCTCTGAATCTTCGCGACGCACTTGCGGATAAGTATGACGCAGAGGTCTATTCATATTTTGCGCCTGACCACACCATTGATGGCGAAGTACTGCATCTTCCCGAAATGCCACTCGGTACTTCGGATGACATTTTGGTGTATCACTCCAGCTTTGGAATTGAAGATGTCACAAAGCAGTTAATGCAACGTCCAGAACGTTTGGTGATTGTGTACCACAACATCACGCCTTCAAAATATTTCGAAGACTCTGATCCCGTCTTTGCCGAACAGCTTGCATGGGGAAGAACTGAACTTCAAATGATTCGAAGCAAAGTGGTGAAGAGCTTTGCGGTTTCGCAATACAACGCTGAAGATTTGGCTGCGTATGGCTATTCGGATATCACGGTTATTCCCGCTGGCGTTAATCCACGCAGACTTGATGACATTCCGACTAGCACCATGTTTCTTGGTGAACTGGGCCAACATTTTCCAAATGGTTTTGTTCTTTTTGTTTCACAAGTTCTGCAGCACAAGCGCGCCGAGCTTGCTATTGAAATGATTCATCTGCTGCGATCCGTATGGCGTTTGGATTTGGGTTTGGTCATCGCTGGACCGATTCGTAAACCGTTGTATCGACGTGATCTTGAGACGATGCGACAGCGGCTGCCTGAATCACACGTACTTTTCACCGATGAACTGACAGAACAACAACTAGCAACCTTGTATCGCGCATGTTCGGTTTACGTCAGTACGAGCGAACATGAAGGTCTTGCAATTCCACCGCTGGAAGCAATGGCCAATGGAGCTCCAGTTGTAGTGCGTGCAGCTGGTGCAGTTGCCGAAACCGTCAAAGATGCCGGAATTATCGTGCCTCTCGAATCAGGTGTGGGCGAGTTGACTTCTGCAGTTGCCAGAGTATTGCAGGACGATTCTCTACGACATCAACTCATCATGAGTGGTTATCGCCGTGTTCAAGAATTTGAATCTGTGGACACGGTTTCACAATTCGTGAGTTCCATTGAGGAATTGTTCGTATGAGAATTCTGTATGTCGTTCAACGATATGGCGAGAGGATTGTTGGTGGGTCCGAAGCTGCATGCAGACATTTTGCCGAACACCTAGTTGAGCGCGGCCACGAAGTAGATGTATTGACCTCTTGCGCACATGATTATGTCGACTGGGCCGATGAATACGAACCCGGCGAACACATCATTAATGGAGTGCGAGTACATCGCCTTCAAGTTGTTGAACCACGGCAGGACAAACTATTTGCTCCATTGCACAACTGGATCATGGCGCATCCCGGAAGTGCACCACTTTTTGAGCAACAGCGATGGACAACTCTGATGGGTCCACAAATGCGAGACCAACGCAGTTGGTTACTAGAACACGCACATACGTATGACGTTGTTGTGTTTATGACGTACTTGTACACAACCGCAACACAAGGTCTTCCAACTGTTGCAGGTCGCGTACCAACAATCTTGCAGCCAACGGCCCATGATGAGCCACCTGCGTATGTTTCGATTTATAACTCCGTATTTCGTCAAGCTGACGCATATCTCTTCTTCACGCCTGAAGAGCGCGAAGTAGTGGAACGCTTGTATGGAATTGACCCTCGCGGTTCAACGGTGGGCATCGGAATAGAGACAAATCAAGAACGTGGTGTTGGTCAGCGTTTTCGGGATCATTATGCGATGGATGACACCGACTACCTCGTCTACGTGGGTCGACTTGATGCAAGCAAGGGTGTGGGGGAACTCCTGCGTTTCTTTGATACCTATAAGAAGCGAAACAACGCGAAGTTGAATTTGGTGCTTGCGGGTGGTGGCCAGATTGAGTTGCCGGACCGTGACGATGTTGTTGTCACAGGATTCTTGGACGAGCAGATGAAACGCGATGTCATCGCGGGCTCATTAGCCCTTGTGCAGCCATCGTATTTTGAAAGCTTCTCAATTGTTCTGTGCGAGGCATGGCTAGAAAGTCGGCCCGCACTTGTACAAGGTCATGGCGAAGTGTTGCGCGGTCAGGCGATGCGGTCGAATGGCGCGATTCCGTATGAAGGCTTCGCCGAGTTTGAAGCGTCAGTGAATTACTTGCTGAACAATCGTGAAGCAGGCAATGCGATGGGACGCAATGGTCTTGAATATGTGAAGAACAATTACGAGTGGGATGTTGTTTTACGTCGCTTCGAAGAAACGATGGCGTTAGCCCAACAACGCTTCAGCAAACGCCGGCTAGTTACTACGCCGTTGCAATAAGAGCGAAATCGCCCGCGCCATTCAATTGGCGGAACATTGCAAGAAATGGCTCTTGTACGTCAGTGGGTAGAGAAGAGACACTTGGCTCTACCGCAATAGGTGTTGAGTACAGGCCTTCGGCTTTGGTGAAACCGATCTCGCCAGCAAGGAAAGTAAGGAGGCCAGGGAAGAGCGGCCGCTCGTGTGTTGGGTCAATCCAGAACGTTGTTGCTGCAACCCGCAGTGTCTCAGAGTTGGGAACCTCACCAATAAAGACTCCGCCAGGCGTGAGTGCGCGAAGAACGGCGCGAAGGACGTTCAACAAGACAGGGAAAGGAAGATGTTCCATGACCTGGAACATCGTGATGGCACCTACTGAATTTTCTGGCAACGCGTTGAGGTATTCAACAAGATCAGCAAGTTCAACATTGAGCCCGAGCTCATTGCAGTCATTGATACATGCACGGTTGCTGTCAATGCCCCGGGCTGGGATTCCGTGTTCGCGCAAGACTGTGAGCCATTCGCCTCGGCCACATCCGAGATCTAGCAGTGGCTTCCCGGTGGTGACAATGTCCTTGACGTACGGGATGTACTGCGACTGGCGCTCGCGAATGATTGCAGGGTCACCGCGGAAATGGTCTTCTAATGCAACGTACAGTGCTTCTTCCATGTGACTTGAGTGTGAAGCACTGACGGGAGATTCTGTTGAAGGTCGAACTACGGGCCCAGTTGTGTCAGAAGCTGAACGAATCTGATCCATTCCACGCCGAATCTTCACTGCTTCGTTTTCGAAATGCATTCTCATTTCTTCGAAGACAGTTTGAATGTAGCGACGAGAAGTTTCGGTGATGGAAGCTTGAAATTCGTCGTCTCTTTCGACTACTTCTGCCCAAAAAGTCTGAAGTCGGCTTTCAATAGCTTCCTGTGCTTTACGCGAAGCGATTTGGTCCATTGATGCTGAACCAATTTCATACACTTCAACTCTGTTGACGAAATCATCTAATCGAGATTGCATGTCAGATACCCCAAGGGCACGGGCGAGGCGCGCAAAAAGTGGCGTGAGTAGGCGCTTCATGAGTGAAATGAAGCCTAACCCCATACCCCGTAGGCCTTCGGGTTGGCTCGTAGACTGACAAAGTGACGCGCATTGCAGTGATTGGCACCGGTTACGTGGGGTTATCCACGGGCGTGGGCTTGGCCGAATTAGGCCACCGGGTCGTGGGTGCCGACATCGACGCCGCCAAGGTGAAAAGTCTGACTGCAGGAATCTCGCCCATTGCCGAGGCAGGCATGAATCAGGGGATTGCGCGGAACGTATCTGCGGGACGCTTGTCCTTCACCACAGATGTCGTTGGCTCTCTCGAAGGTGCCGAAGTCGTCTTTCTGTGCCTCCCCACACCCCAGGGCGACGATGGCAGCGCTGACCTCTCTTATATTGAGGCTGTGGCGCGCCAGATTGGCCCGCATCTTGCCCCCGGAACCGTGGTGGTGAATAAATCCACCGTCCCCGTGGGAAGCAGCGTGCAAGTGGGGCAGTGGTTGGGCCGCACCGATGTTTTTGTGGTGTCAAACCCTGAATTCCTTCGCCAAGGCACCGCTCTGCAGGATTTCCTGCACCCCACACGCGTGGTGGTGGGTGGCGACAATGATGTCGCTGTTGAAAAGGTTGCCTCTTTATATGCATCGGTGGATGCACCGGTGTTGCGGATGAATGCAGCTTCTGCTGAAGCGCTGAAATATGCGGCGAACTCTTTCCTCGCCACCAAGCTCACCTTCGTGAACGCAATCGCAGACATCTGTGAGTTGGTGGGCGCGGACATTTTCGACGTGGTCAGCGGTTTGGGCCTCGACCCTCGCATTGGTGATCAGTTCCTCAACCCAGGTCCGGGGTGGGGCGGAAGCTGTTTCCCGAAGGACACGCGCGCCCTGGTGAAGATTGCGGAAGGCAATGGATACGACTTCGCATTGTTGCGTGGAGTGATTCAAACAAACGACGAACAATATGAACGCATTGCGTTGAAGGTTGTTGAAGTGTGCGGTGGCTCCGTTGCCGGGAAAACCATTGCGTCGTGGGGTCTCACGTTCAAAGCGAATACAGACGACCTTCGCGACTCACCAGCAATTGCAATTCTTTCAACATTGAAGGACATGGGCGCAACAATTCGTGCCTATGACCCCAGTGCACGAGGCGTAGAGATGTTGCCGTGGGTGCAGCGGTGTGATTCTGCATTAGAAGCATGTGATGGCGCAGATGCACTTGCCGTGTTAACGGAATGGCCTGAGTTTGCCTCCGTTGCACCAGACGATGTTGCGACGCGATTGAACAACGCTGTTGTTGTTGATGGTCGCAATGTTCTCGACCCTCAGCAATGGAAGAGTTCCGGTTTTCAATACCGGGGTGTTGGCCGCAGCTAATGCGTATGTTGAACGCACCAGCGCAGGTAATGCGTGTGTGGCGCGAACGGGGAATTCGCGGTGTTGCAGGCGGTGTATATCGCAGAGTGCAACGCACATTGGGCGTATCAACTTCTGCTGCATCGGTCGTTTCGCCAATTCCGGTCGTTGGACAAGACCTCAATGGCCTTGATGTTGTTGGGTTTTTTACAGCGGAACATGGCGTGGGTGAAGCAGCCCGCGTTCTGGTTTCGACATTGAAAGCTGCCGATGTTGCAGTGAGCACTATTAATTACACCGATACGCAGAGTCGTATGAATCACGAATACAAAACCGATGATGTATCTCGACACAAGGTGGTATTGGTCTCCATGAATGCGGAACAACTCACGCATTCGCCACATTGTCTCGGTGTGGATTTCTATAACAATCGTTATGTGATTGGTCAATGGTTCTGGGAGCTTGAACAAGCACCAAAGTGGTACTCACCTGCGTGGCCAATGGTGAATGAGATGTGGGCACCTACTCGATTCATTGAACAGATGCTGCGCAACAGTGCACCAAAGAATATCACCATTTCTTATGTTCCGCTGCCGGTGACGAAACCAACAATTGATGCGTCGCTCACGCGCGAACACTTTGATCTCGATGATCGCTTCACATTTCTCTTCGCCTTCGACTTTATGAGTGTGATGAAGCGCAAGAACCCAATTGGTCTCATTGATGCATTTACGCGAGCATTTGCGGAAGGTTCTGGTGTGCGTTTGGTAATTAAAGCCATCAATGGTGATAAGCGTCCAGAAGAACGCGAACAACTTTTGGCAACAGCAGCACGACATGCCGACGTCACGGTCATTGATACGTATTTCACCCGAGTGGAAACATCAACGTTGATGAGCCTCGCCGACTGTTATGTGTCGCTTCATCGGTCTGAAGGATTAGGTCTCACGCTGTCGGAAGCGATGTCACTTGGAAAGCCAGTGATTGCTACGGGCTATTCGGGCAATACCGACTTTATGGATGAGACGAATTCTTATCTTGTGCCTTGGAGTCGAGTGCCTGTCGGTGACAACGCCGAGGGTTATTCGCCCGATGCAACATGGGCAGAACCAAAGCGAGATGAAGCAGCAAAATTCATGCGATATGTGTTTGATAATCAAGAGGAAGCAGCGCAAATAGGGCAGAAAGCGCAAGAAGACATCCTCAATCGCTTCAGCAAAGCAGCATCAGGGGCAATAATGAAGAACCGACTCTCTGAGATTTGGAATCACCTCATGACAACATCTTTTCCACCATCAACAGATCACGGAGCGAAATAGTCATGGCATCTGTTGTTGCACCCGTGAAGCGTTTGATCGGCTCGCATGAGCTTTTATGGAATCTCACATTGCGTGAACTACGTACGAAGTATCGCAAGAGTGTGTTGGGCTGGTCGTGGTCGATGCTCAACCCGCTAGCCACTGTGGCTATTTATTCATTCGTGTTCGGCGTTCTCTTTCGCGCTGAAGCGCCTGTGGGTAGTAACAGCGGTATCAAGGTGTTTGCCTTGTATCTGTTGTGCGGTTTGTTGCCATGGAACTTCTTCTTGTTAGTAACTAATACCGGCATGCAAAGCATGTTGGCCAATGCGGCGTTGGTAAAGAAGGTGGCTTTCCCGCGAGAAGTGCTGGTGTTTGCCAACTCACTGCATGGCATCGTGCAGTTCAGTATTGAGATGTTGCTGTTGACGGTGGCGTTGTTAGTGGGCGGAAGTATCTTCCTTCCGTGGTTGCCTGTTGTGTTGCTGCAGATGACGTTACTTGCATTGTTTGCAACGGGGCTCGCACTTGGTCTTGCCGCCGCCAATGTGTATTTCCGCGACCTCGGGTACCTTTGGCAGATCTTCACGCAAGTGTGGTTCTTTGCGACGCCGATTGTGTACACCGAATCGATCATTCAGGGCCGAGTCCCTGCAGCAGTTGAAATCATTTTGCGGTGGAACCCAATGGCGGTCTTCGTTCGCGGATTCCGTCGCAGCATGTACGACTCTGCATTCCCCGGGTGGAGCAATCTCGGCGCCTGTACTTTGGTCGCTGTGGTCTCACTGGTGCTGGGTTGGACCCTGTTCACCAAGCTTTCGCGTCGTTTCGCCGAAGAGCTCTAATTTCTCCTAATGATTGGGCGGTTTGCTCCGTCGCCGACTGGCGCATTGCACCTTGGCAATCTTCGTACGGCTCTTGCTGCATATGCATCAGTTCGTGCACGTGGCGGAGAGTTCCTTATTCGTTTTGAAGATCTCGACATGCACAATGCCAACATGGCTAATGCGCAACAGCAGTTGGATGACCTTGCATCCATTGGTGTGGTGGCCGATGAGACTCCCGTGGTGCAAAGCGAACGCTTTGCGTTGTATCACGATGCGATTGCGAAGCTGACGAGCGCAGGCCTCACTTACGAATGCTTCTGTACCCGCAAGGAAATTCTTGAAGCAGCCCAAGCCCCACACGGTGGCCAGGTGACGTATCCCGGCATGTGTCGTGATCTGACTGAGACCGAGCGCGCCATACGCAGAGAAGTACGTCCTGGCGCATTACGACTTCGCGTGAATGAAACAGCGGGAAGTTTCACCGACATCATCCACGGCACCGTGACTGGAAATGTCGATGATGTGGTGTTGCGACGCAACGATGGTGTTCCTAGCTACAACATTGCTGTGGTGGTGGATGATGCGTTACAGGACATCACAGAAGTGGTGCGAGGTGACGATCTTCTTGAAGTCACCGCGACGCAAGTGCATCTTCAGAAACTGCTGGGCTACAAGACGCCGACGTATGGGCACGTGCCACTGGCGATGGGCGAGGATGGCGAGCGTCTTGCCAAGCGACATGGTGCTGTAACGCTGATGGAACTTCAGGCACAAGGCGTGAATGCGGCCGAGGTGCGGAACATGTTGTGGGAAAGTCTGGGTCAATCAGGCGACACATTCTCATGGGATGCCGTGCCACGAGAGCCATGGGTGGCACCATTGACCCATGGGAAATCTTGAAGCAATCCTTGGATACCAAGGCGCAGAGAACAACGGTGAAGCCCGCATGGTGGGTGAGGAGATCGTCCAGATGCCGTTCTGGACTCCGGAGTTCTGCGCCACGGTGATTCAGGCCGCACAAGCTGCCGGTGGATTCTCCCAACAAGATGACGACCCCGTGCCCGGGTATGAGATTTCACTCGCCGCTATTGCACCCCGACTTTTCGAAGCTGTCGAGAACGACATTGGTGCACGTATGTGGCCAGCGATTCGCCAGTGGTGGCCGTACGTGGATTACCACGGTCTGCGTGATGCGTTCATTATTCGATACGCCATGGGCGAGCAGGAAAATCTACGAATGCACCACGATGTTGCTCAGGTGAGCGCCAGTATCAAGTTGAACGATGAATACGAAGGGGCAGCGCTCGAGTTTCCACGTCAGAAATTCTCAAACGCAGATGTGCCTGTCGGTGACCTCATCATTTGGCCAAGTCTTGTGACGCATCCACATGAGAGCACACAGTTACTGAGTGGCGTGAAGTACAGCCTGACGGTGTGGTGTGAATTGCCGATGGCAATCGACGGGATGCGCAGTTACTAAAACTATGCGTCGCGTTTGCGCACGCGGATTGCTTTTTCCGCAGCGTTGCGACACACACCGGTATCAAGGTCAAACTTCCAACCGTGCAATGTGCACACCAAGTTGTCACCTTCGATTTCGCCGAACACGCTGAGATCAGCATTGCGATGCGGGCAACGCCGTTGCACCACGTAGTCACCAATCTCGATGTCTGATTCGTCTGACGGAATGCCTTGCAACCTTTGCTTGGCTTCACTTTCGGTGCGTGTCATTCGTTCAACCGACAATGATTTCAAGAAGTTGTACAAGTATTCGTTGTACGCACCTTCACGCCAAGCAGTGAAACGGCATGACAGGAACAATGAGTTCGACCAGTCAACTGCGCGCATTGAGACAACGCGCTCAAGAAGATTGCGCGAAACAGTGAACCTATACGCGAAAGCCTGACCCGCATGCTCTTCTACGATTCCATCAAAGAAGTTGATGTAGATATTGAGATCGCCAGCCTTCAGCAACGCATTGCCGCCAACACCTTGACGAACGCTGGGGCACATGGCCATCAATGGTTCCCACCACAATTTCAGTGTGGCAATCACATCGGTGTCGGGTGATGCCCACGATGCCTTCTCAGCGGAAAGCCATTCCGCCCAATCGGCTTGATACTGGCGTAAATACGCAGTTTTCTCCGTGAAGATACGTGTGATGTCTTCACCGCTCATCGGCTGTTCAACAGTCACTCCACCACCGAGAACAGTGAAGGCAGTGCCGGGAATAGTTGTGGCGGCATTCAAGCGACCGATGTCAGACATGCGGCGTTGAAATTCAGTTTGATCAGGAAAGATGCTTGCCTCGTTGCCAGTCACCATATTGAGTGCGAACAAATCTTCATCGAGGAAGCATGGTGGACCAGCCGATGGAACAACTGTGGTGCCATTGACTGATTCCACGTAACGCAATGCACGTGCAAACTGGCTCTCCACCTTGTCCGCACACAACTGCTTCTTCTTGGCCTCATCCATCTCATAGACCATCGGATACCAAATGGCTCCGGAGTACTGCAACCAATGCAAGTCAACTTTTCCGTGTTGCACGAGCGCAGTGAGATCATTAGTACGACAATCGTTTTGATTCACTAAACGTGCTTCGCCATCGGAAACAACCATTGCTGAGTCTCCGCCAGGACCATCAGTGATTGACGTTTCAACGTGAATAGCAATTTTTACACCGGGAGCGATTTCGCGTTCTGATGCATTAATGGTGCGTTCAAATTTGCGGAACCCCAGTTTGTTGAACTCACGCTCAAGTTCACGGGTGGGGTAATCAGGGAGAAGAACTGTGGTGTTCTTGTTCATCTTCTCCGCAAGGAAGGTTGCATCGAAGTGATCGCCATGCAAGTGAGAGATGTAGAGAAAATCTGGGTTACAGACATCGTGCATGATGTCATCTGGCAATTGGTCGTTTCGCGGGAAGACAAACCATGAACCAAAAAATGCGGGCACAAACCAGGGATCACAAACAATCGTGATTCCGCGCGTGCGAATGAGAATGCCCGCGTGGCCAAGCGAAATGGCCTGCATGAATTACTTAGGCTCGTCAGTGGACTGCACGCCGCCAGTTGCGACATGAGCTGTCCATGCACTGCCATTCCAGTAGCGAAGTTCGTAACGCTTGGAAGGATCTGGGTACCAGTTGGCAGGAATATTGGGTGATGTCGCCGACGTATTGCCTGTCGTAGGGGCGGGGGCCTGGGATTGAGCGCTCACAACTGTGTTTGTGGGTTGAGGAGCACCACCTGCACGGCGAACAAATGCGTGAATCCAGGAACCACCATCGGAGACAATTTGTACGAGTTCCCAGCCTTCAGCGGAACGACGGGTGAGCTGCGCTGCAAGCTCTTGGGGGTTACGAACAGACTCAGAAATAACGTCGTATGTGTACATGACTAGAGACTACTTGCCTTCTCCGTCGTGTTCGCCTGCAGGATCCTCGGTTCGAACGAGGCGATCAACATCAATTCCCTCGGTGGGGCCGTCGTAGACAAGGCGACCGTCACGTAATGCAACGACCCGCTTGACGGTGTGGACGAAGGAAAGTTCGTGCGTGGCAACGACGACAGTGGAGCCGTTCTCCGTTGCGCTTTGAAGAAGTTCGAGTAGAGCTTCCTTGCCTGATGCGTCGAGACCCACGAATGGTTCATCGACCAAGAGAAGGTCGAAGGGTCGGATGAATCCGAGCGCGATTGCTGATTTTTGCTTTAGGCCGCGTGAGAATCGGTTAGGCATCTCGTCGGCGCGGTCATAGAGACCAAGGTGGTCGAGAAGGTCTGCAGCAGTTTGTTCCCATTCCTGAACCCCATGAAGACGCGCGACGTATTCCATGTGTTCCCACAGTGTGAGGTCGTCGTAGAACGTGGGTTGATCTGCAATGAAACTCAGCGATGCTCGAGCAGGAAGTGAACCCGCCGGGTTTCCAACAATGGAGACAGTGCCACTGGATGCATCAAGTAATCCTGCAGCAATGCGCATCATCGTTGTCTTGCCGGAACCATTGTGTCCGATGAGAGCGATGCGTTCTCCGGTTGCAACCTCAAGAGAAATCGGGTCAAGCGCAGGTGATGTGCCGTACGACTTTGAGATGTTGTTTACGTGTAGTGCTGGTGCTTCAACGGGGACGTGAATGTTTTGTCGTGTGCGAACCATGTCAGTTGCTCTCTGTGATGGATGAAGGTGGTGGGATATTGGGTTTCATTTGCCTGAAGTACGCATGGATAGCATCTCGCTGGCGAACCCAACCAGCAACGAGGGTGATCAAGATGACGACACCACCAGCTGCGCGCAGAGTGTTTCCAAGAACATCGATGTTGGTTGCTACACCGTGACGCAATGCGAGCACAGGAAGGCAAGCGATGATGCTGACTGCAGGTGGCCATGCAGATCGAATGACTGTGCCCATGCCACTCATCTCTGGAGGTAACGCAAGACCTTCATTGGCGCCGCCCACAGGGTCCGGTGCACCTTTTACGGAATTGATGACCGCTCCGGCTACTCCACCCAAAAGTGCAGTAATTCCCAATAAAACTGCGTATCCGATGGTGGAAGCGTGTGGCTCAAGAACAATCGCCACGAAGACACCAGCAGGCAAGAAGAAGAGAGAGGACAGAGCGGGAACAATTAGGTGCTTTGACATGATCAACCCACGTTCCACAGGAAGTGAATCAGTGCGATCCGGCTGATCGACTTCTTGTGACAGTGGTTCAAC
>CALBSD010000099.1 GCA_937927625.1 uncultured Actinomycetes bacterium
GACAGCGTCTGGCAATGCAGATGTACTCGTGACACGCACGTCCACAGTCGAAAAGGTTGGTCCTGAGTTCACGGTGCATCACAGCACTGGTCAACACTCTGTGACGTGCCTTGCAGAGACTCCTCTCGTTGAGCCCAACGTGCGCATCTTGTCTGTCGGGCCGCGTGGCATTCCTGTTGCGATCCTCACACCTCGTGATGGACTCACAACCAAGCTCCCCGTGTTGTTTGATCCATACGGCGGACCACATGCGCAGCGTGTTGTCGCGTCGAACGGTGCATACCTCTCATCGCAGTGGTTTGCGGACCAAGGTTTCGTTGTTGTCATTGCCGACAACGTGGGCACTCCAGGCAAAGGCAGCAAATGGGAACGTGACATCGTCAACGATCTCGCAAAGGTCGTTCTCGATGACCAAGTAGAGATTGTTCGCGCACTTGAAGACCTCGAACCACGCGCTGACATCACTCGTGTTGGTATCCGTGGCTGGAGCTTTGGTGGCTACCTTGCCGCGCTTGCCGTACTTCGTCGCAGCGATGTCTTCCACGCTGCAGTTGCTGGTGCACCAGTGACCGACTGGCGTTTGTACGACACGCACTACACCGAGCGTTACTTGGGCATCCCCAGCATCGATGACAGCAAATACATCAAGACATCGCTGTTAGAGAACGTTGACTCCCTGGAGAGTCCGCTTCTCATCATCCATGGTTTGGCGGACGACAACGTTGTTGCTGCACACACGCTGCAGTTGTCCTCTGCATTGCTTGCTGCTGGCAAAGCACATGAAGTTCTCCCACTCTCTGGTGTCACGCATATGACACCGCAAGAAGTGGTGGCCGAGAACTTGTTATTGCATCAGCTGGAGTTCTTGCGCCGCACTCTCGGCTAGAACTCACAATCGATTGTGAGTTCTACGGCTTGACGCCGGACACGAAACGATCAAGTCCTGCAAGGTCTTTGTGCACCGTCACGCCAGTAAGACCGGCCGAAGTAAAGATTTCCGAAACGGCCGCGGCTTGCGTGTACCCCATCTCAACAACGAGCATTCCCCCACTGCGCAGCCACTGCGGCGCACTATCTGCAATCACACGAATATCGGCAAGGCCATCAGAGCCTGCGAAGAGTGCTGAGTGAGGTTCCCATTCGTTAACGCTCGCTTCCACTTCCGCATCACCATGGGCAATGTATGGAGGATTGCTGACAACAACATCGCAAAACCCTGCAATTTCCGATGGCAATGCATCCCACCATGAGCCCACTTCAAAACGAGCACCTGTCGCTGGGCGTCCGATGCCTGCAGCATTGGCACGCGCAACATCAATTGCATCTGCGGATGCATCAGTCATCCATACAGTCGCCGAATGTAAGGGCAATTCATGTAACAACGAGAGACCAATCGCACCGGAACCCGTGCCAAGGTCTGCCATTGTGAACGGACCTTTTGACGGGCCGACGTGACGCAACACAATCTCAACGATTAATTCAGTTTCTGGACGAGGAATAAGAACTCGCTTGTCCACCATGAGATCGAGATATCGAAATGCCCATCGACCCATCACGTATTGCACTGGTTCACCATCAAGAACTCGACGAATCATCGCATCAAGATGAATTCCTGACCGGGCATTCACCAATTCATCAATCTCCGCCGTGAACTCTTCGGCGTCAAGACCACTCGCGTGTTCGCACAACCATTGCGCAACAGATGTGTCACCCAATGTTTCGGCAGTATTTGCCATCAACTCTCGCCACGTGATGTGGCCATCTGGGTTACTCATTGTTTGCGAGTTGACGGGCACGAAGGTCCGCCGACAACGCGTCGACCACGGGGTCGAGTTCTCCACCGAGTGCAGCTTGTAGCTGATACAGGGTGAAACCGATGCGGTGATCGGTGATGCGGTTTTCCTTGTAGTTATACGTACGAATCTTTTCGCCACGACCGCCGCCGCCAATTTGTGCGCGGCGTTCAAGGGATGCAGCTGCTTCTTGTTCGTCCTGACGCAACTTCAACAAACGAGAACGAAGAACAGTCATTGCACGTGCACGGTTCTGCAACTGGCTGCGCTCATCCTGCATTGCCACAACTAAACCAGTGGGCTTGTGTGTAATTCGAACCGCGGAGTCGGTGGTGTTGACGTGCTGACCACCAGCGCCTGATGCGCGATACACGTCAATCTGCAAGTCATTGTTGTCGATCTCAACATCAACTTCTTCTGCTTCCGTCATGATTGCGACAGTCGCCGATGACGTGTGGATGCGGCCTTGCGCTTCTGTTGCAGGGACACGCTGCACTCGGTGAGGTCCGCCTTCAAATCGCAAACGGCTCCAGGCATCATCACCAACAAACATGAGTGTGGCCTGGTTGATGCCGCCCATTTCGGAAGCATCTTCTTGGATGACTTCTACTTTCCAACCACGCTTCGCTGCATAGGACTGGTACATCTCCATGAGGTCACGTGCAAACAGGTTGGCCTCTTCGCCACCTTCTGCTCCACGAATTTCCATAATGACGTTCTTGCCATCGTTTGGATCTGGTGGAAGCAAGAGAACCTTCAAGAGTTCTTCAAGTTCTTCTACTCGAGCATCTGCAGCAACTGCTTCTGCGCGAAATGACTCACGCTCTTCGCCACCGGTCTCATTCATGAGTTCCTTGGCGGCCTCGGCATCGCCTGTTGCCTCACGAAGATCACGGATGCATTGAATGAGCGGTGTGAGCTGCTTGTACTTACGAGAAGCCTCACGCAAACGGTTCTGGTCGCCCAACACCTCGGGACTTCCCAGGCTCACCTCTAACTCGGTGTAGTCCCGTTCAATGGACTCAAGCCTGCCGTTCATGGAAATACAGGCTACGCCGAGAGCGCCTTACTTCTTACGGACTTCCCGAAACACAAAGGAGTTGCTCGATGGCTGATATTCATACACACCAAATGATTTCCAGCGGCGAGAGGAGTATCCCTCTGCAAAGACCTCTCCATTTCGCTGGTTCACTTCGGG
>CALBSD010000100.1 GCA_937927625.1 uncultured Actinomycetes bacterium
AATCGCTGGTCCTTCGCCGTTGATGGAATATCCGATGTTTCGACCATTGTGTTGGAAAACTGCCATGCGAATGACGGTAGACCACGTACGGCCAAGTTCAAGACTTGAGCAATGCCGCCTTGAAGAATCCGATCACGTGTTCTTGATGGTCACGGATGTTCTTTTCGTTCATCGCATCGCTATCGATGAGACCATCGACGAATGGCGCATCGGAAAAGTACGTGAGAATCGCTCCGTATCCCGTGATCAGTAGATGCCTCGCGTCCAGTTGGGTAAACACGCCTTGCGCCATCTGGCTTTCCAAATACTGAACAGCAGCATCGAAGAATGGACGAAGAACGCCCGAGAGGTCGATTCCAAGGTGAACACCACCGTCCAGTGCTTCGCGACGCATGATGCGGACATAGTCCGGAGTTTCTGCGAAGAGATCGAGACATGCACGCAACACCAGCTCCGATTTGTCCCAGCCGGATGCAGGCACTGCCACCGCCGCGTCGAGTCGTTCCAGCCATTCAGACATCAATCGCTCAAAGACATCTCCGTACAGGGCTTCTTTGCTCGGGAAATGGTGCAACAAACTGGGTCGACGAATGCCGACGCCCGCCGCAATGTCGTTTAATGAAGTGCCCTCGTAGCCCTTTTCGGCGAAACACCGCAGTGCCTCATCCAGAATCTGATCCCTAGTAGAACGATTCGATTCGGGTGATGTGGCTTCGGACACCAGATAAAGATATCGTTGAAGTTGCCTACCTACCAGTAGGTAGTGGGTTAAGGTCTCGTTATGAGTTCAGTTCTCTATTCCTTCCTTGTGGCACTCGTAGCTGCCGCAATCGTCACCACTGTGGCTAATACATGCACCACCGTGTACTTGCACCGTTCGTTAAGCCATCGTGCTTTGACGGTGAAGCCGTCTGTTGCCTGGGTATTTCGCGCACTCATCTGGTTGAGCACCGGTATCAAGCCCAAAGAGTGGGTGGCGGTCCATCGCAAGCACCATGCGTTCACAGATGAAGAAGGCGATCCGCATTCACCAGTTCTCTTGGGCTGGAAGCGCGTACAAAAAGGCAACGTGATGCTGTATCGAGAAGCTCTCTCCGACAAGTCGATCATCACCAAGTACGCAAAAGATCTTCCCGATGATAAATGGGATCGTTTGTTCTTTGGACACAACAAAACTGGACTCATTACGGGAATCGCATTTTTGATGATCCTCCTCGGTCCTTGGACAGGACTACTCGCTGCGTTCATTCATGCGAACGTGTACTTGGCAGTGAATGCAGGTGTGAATGCACTTGGACACCACTTCGGCCGTCGTCCTTATGCGAATAAGGCAACGAATCTTCAGTGGTTGGCCTTTCTCACAATGGGTGAAGGTCTGCACAACAATCACCATGCGGCTCCATCGTCACCGCGACTATCCCACCAGCGTGGACAGATTGACCCTGGCTGGTGGGTTATCAACACTTTGCGTGCATTGAAATTGGCAACACTTCGATTCTCTGATGTGCGCCTCACTCGTGCTGCACGTAATGGAGCGATCTAGTTCAGAACTAATCTGGACCAATGACCGAGTCGATTACATGTCGCCACTTTTTTGATGGCCACCATCTACTTGGTCCTCATCGCATCATCTTTAACGACGGTGTCATCGAGGTAATCGAACCATTCTCCGGTGAACCTGACCACTACCTAGTCGGTCCGGGATTGGTTGATATTCAGATGAATGGTTTTGAGTCGGTTGATGTTGCTCGAGCAACTTCTGATGAGTTGCAACAACTCGGAGAACGATTGGCCGCTCTGGGCACAACCTCTTGGCTGGCAACAATCACCACTGCTCCCCTGGACGTTCTTTCTCAGTCAATCGAGAAAATCTCCGCAGCTATTGATAATGATTCTGCAGTTGGGTGTGCCGGTCTTCATATTGAAGGTCCTTTTCTCGGCAACGCGCCCGGCGCACATCGTCCAGATTGGATCATTCCGTTTGACTCTGATTGGGTATCTCAATTGCCTTCATCAGTTCGATTGATGACGATTGCTTCAGAACAACCAAACGTTGCATCTGCGGTCCGCGCGCTACGTGAGAAGCACATTGCAGTGTCGATTGGCCATTCCCGACCAACTGACGGTCAATGGAATGATGCACGCGGAGCTGGAGCGTCACTCGTGACCCATCTCTTCAACGGAATGAGCGGAGTTCACCATCGAGACAACGGTTTGGCCCTTCAGGCACTGACTGATGACGAAGTCTATGCAGGAATTATTGGCGACATGATTCATGTCTCGCCCCAGGCTGTGAATCTTGCATTCCGTGCAAAGGGAGGTGCCCGGATGTGCTTGGTATCTGACTCGGTCGGTTGGCAGACGTCATGGGCACAAAAGCGGAACATCCAGGTGTCTGATGGTGCACCACGACTCCCCGATGGAACATTGGCAGGTAGCTCTACTTCGTTGGCGGAATGTCTTCGCCGTGTCGTTCATGAGGCCAAGGTTTCGCTCGTGGAAGCCCTCCGGTCGGCCACGTCGAGCCCATCCGCCGCCATCGGTGCGAACAACGCGGGGCACGTGACATTGGGTGAAGAGGCAGATTTGGTGGCCTTCGATGATTCTCTCCACGTGGTGAGTACATGGCGCCGATTAGTGTCTCTACGTGGCTAACAAACTGACTGCAGAACAAGACCAGCAAGCAATTGCTTTCATTCGCGGCATCGCGCTTGATGCACCTTTAAAGGCTAAGAGTGGCCATCAAGGAACTGCAATGTCCCTTGCTCCACTTGCGCACGTTTTGTACAGCCGCATCATGAATCATGATCCATCGCACCCACACTGGTTGAACCGCGATCGCATCATCCTTTCAAATGGTCATGCATCAATCCTTCAGTACGCCATGTTGTATCTCGGCGGTTGGGGTTTAACTCTTGATGATCTGAAGAGTTTCCGTCAATGGGACTCAGCCACACCAGGCCACCCTGAAGTTGGTCACACAGCAGGTGTTGAAGTCACCACTGGTCCACTTGGCCAAGGTTTCGCGAATGCCGTGGGAATGGCAATTGCTGAAGCACACCTTCGTTCAGTGCACGGCGCAGATGCGGTGAATCATCACACGTATGTGATTGTTGGCGACGGCTGTCTGATGGAAGGTATTAGTCACGAGTCAGCGTCACTTGCCGGACACCTCAAACTTGATCACCTCGTATGTGTCTTCGACGACAACAAAATCACCATCGACGGTTCAACAGATCTCACCTGTACAGATGATGTACCCGCACGATTCCGCTCCTATGGCTGGAATGTCCTCGAAGTTGGCGAGATTGCAGAAGACTGCGATGCACTAGAGAAAGCTCTTCAGTCTGCAAAGAATCACACAGGCGCACCAACATTGGTTGTTCTGCGCACCCATATCGGCTTTCCTTCGCCTGAGATGACCGACAAGCATGAAGCACACGGAAATCCGTTCACTGCTGAACTTGTTACTTCGGCCAAGAACGTCATGAGTATCCCTGATGAACCATTCTGGGCTCCTGAAGAACTGGTGAACGCTTATCGTTCCCATGTTCTTGCACGCGGAACAGAGGCTCGACTGGCATGGGAGTCTTCAATTACTCCCACCGCTAAAACTGCTTTGACATCTCAACATTCAGAAGTCGACGTTGCAGCTTTATCCGCTGCATTGCCGAAATTTGATTCGTCAACAAACCTTGCGACTCGACAGGCCTTTCAAAAAGTGCTTGAAGCAACAGATGCAGTTCTGCCGCATGTCATTGCTGGTGCTGCAGACCTCACGGGCAATACCGGAGCAAAACTCTCGGCAACATCTGGATTCTCGGCAACCAATCGCTCTGGCAAGCAGGTGTACTACGGAATTCGTGAACACGCGATGGGTGCCGCAATGGTTGGAATGGCACTGCACGGCGGTGTGATTCCCGTTGGTGGAACATTCTTTGTCTTTGCCGACTACATGCGGCCTTCAATTCGTCTGGCCGCTTTGTCGCGTGCGCGTTGTGTGTTCATCTTTAGCCACGACTCCGTTGGAGTTGGTGAAGATGGTCCTACGCACCAACCCATCGAACATTTGTCGTCGCTTCGTTCAATTCCAGGACTTCAGGTCATTCGTCCGGCAGACCCAAATGAAACTGCACATGCGTGGTTGACTGCAGTCACCCACGACGGACCGACAGCAATCATCTTGAGCCGTCAGAATGTTCCATCAATTACCGACGGAACTGCAGTGAAACTCGGAGCAGGAATCATTAAGGGTGTTTCCTCCCCTGTCGCAACAATTATCGGCACAGGATCAGAGGTCGGTATTGCCCTGGAAGCTTCAGTTCTTCTTGAAGCAGAAGGCATCCCAACAAATGTTGTGTCCCTACCTTCATGGGATCGTTTCCTCTCTCTTTCCTCTACCGAGAGAAATGCGATCATTCCGACGTCACTTCCGCGCATCAGTGTCGAAGCTGGTTCCACCTTCGGCTGGGCCGCGATTGCAACGCACAGCGTCGGCATTGATCGTTTCGGCGCAAGTGCACCAGGAAATGTCGTGATGGAAAAATTGGGCATCACAGCTGCGAATGTTGCTGCCACAGTGAAAGCCGCAATCGCAGAGTGAGCGACTTACTACGTCGTACTTATACCGAGCACGGTCAAAGCCCTTGGCTGGATAATTTGCAACGCAGTTACATCACGTCAGGAAAGTTGTCGCAACTGATTGAGTCGGGCGTCCGTGGATTGACATCAAACCCCACAATTTTTCAAAAGGCCATTCAAGGTTCTGCTGATTATGACGAACAGTTCACAGTAGAGATCGCCGCAGGATCAAACCCTCTCGAGGCGTATTGGTCATTGGTTGTGAAAGACATCCAAGACGCGCTTGAAGCTTTTTCCAATCTGTATGCAGATTCCAACGGAGTAGATGGATTCGTCAGTGTTGAGGTTGACCCCCGGCTCGCCCGTGATGGTGCAGGCACTCTTGATGCGGCTCGCGAGTTACACAATCGCGTTGGTCGTCCCAATGTGATGATCAAAATTCCTGCAACACAGGAAGGATTGCCTGCGATTCAACAGATGATTGCTGAAGGTCGAAATGTCAATGTCACATTGATATTTAGTCTTGAGCGTTACCAAGAGGTGATGGATGCATACATCGCTGGTTTGGAGGAGCGTCTCTTGAAAGGCCAATCGTTGGAGGGAATCCAGAGCGTTGCAAGTTTCTTCATTAGCCGTGTCGACAATGACGTCGATGCTCTGCTGAATGCGAACGGGACACCGCAAGCATTGTCTGCTCGTGGAACAGTTGCTATTGCGCAGGCGCGCCTGGCATACGCCGCTTTTGAAGAGACATTCTCCGGCGCTCGTTGGGAGAAGTTGGCCGCAGTGGGCGCATCGGTGCAAAGACCATTATGGGCATCAACATCGACAAAGAATCCGTCATACCCAGACACGTTGTACATCGATCAACTCATTGGTCCGTCCACTGTGAACACAATCCCAGAGCCAACTCTCAAAGCTTTTGCAGATCACGGCACCGTCGAAAGAACAATCGACATTGGTATCGCAGAAGCCCAAGAGACATGGGCGACGCTTCCTGAATATGGCGTCGATATGGACTCCATCGCCTTGAAATTGGAGATGGAAGGAGTTGCATCCTTCATCAAGAGCTTTGAAGAATTAATTGAAGCACTTGAACAAAAGGCTGCCTCCTTAGGCTGAAGATATGACAAAACCAAATGATGATGCTGCTTCGCTAGAACGCATCTCACTTGCATTGCGGCAGTCGACTCGTCACCCGAGTGACAAGAAGATATTCCTTCGCTTGTTAGCGGCCGCAGCTGATCTCCTAGAGAGCGATGCATCCTCGTTGGATTTCAAGATTGCCAGTACTTCTTTGGAAGAGATGACTCGAGCTTTTAATATGTTCGCCCCGTATCGAACCGCACCGAAGGTCACAATCTTCGGGTCAGCCCGAATCACAGCGGACAATCCGATCTATTCACTTACTGCCCGGACAGCCCGCGCTCTGGCAGCCGCTGGCTACATGGTTGTTACTGGCGCTGGTCCAGGAATCATGGAAGCAGGAATGCTCGGTGCTGGTCGCGAGAACTCCATCGGAGTCTCGATCAGACTCCCGTTTGAAACGGGAGCCAATTCAGTCATTGCCGGGGACGACAAATACGTGAGCATGAGGTATTTCTTCACTCGCAAGTTAATGCTGGTCAAGGAATCACAGGGGTTCCTCTGCATGCCTGGTGGTTTCGGAACACTGGATGAGACTTTCGAACTCTTAACTTTGGCTCAGACAGCAAAATCTGTTCCCGTCCCCATTGTCTTTCTTGAGGTGCCAGGCGATCCGTTCTGGACCCCGCTGATGAACACTATGGAGCCACTGTTGCGTCAACACGGGCTGATTTCCGAAGATGATCGCACTCTCTACACAATCGTCGATTCCATTGAAGAAGCTGTCAATGAAATTGTTGGCTTCTACGCCAACTACCACTCCATACGGTTTGTTGATGGTGTGATGCACCTTCGTACTCGACGCCGCATTCCTGATTCCGATTTTGCAGCTTTGTCAAAGGAGTACTCATATTTGGCGAGTGACGGTGTCATTCAACAAACGACAGCGACACCAGCAGAAGTACGCGACGACGACAACGTTGAACTCACACGCATCACATTGAAATATGCCGCAAAGGGTTTCGCGGCGGTGCGTCCATTACTTGACGCGCTTAATCGCTATTAATCGTGCTTGAGATGCTGGATGGCTTTCTCCACAGCACGACGAGCCTGAGACACGCGCTTTTCCTGGGCAGGACGAGCTGTCTCTCCTGATTCAATGGCCTCAGAGAGAATGCTCATAGCGACATCATTCAGTTGCTCGGCCACATCTTCTAATCGGCTGATGATTGATTCGATGTCATTCATAATTCATCTCCCGTTTCCATGATTACATTGCCATAACCTCACGGATGCGAGAGTGACCGCATTAGATGGCGTAGCGTGTAGTCGTGCTACGTGAAGAAGAACCCCGCGAATGGGTCAGTTTTGAAGACCCAGATGAGCTTCGTACTTGGATGATTGACGCAACCTTTTTGCGATCCAATTACAAGTGCATTTACGGAGAAGGTTGCAAAGGTGTTCATGATGACCCGACACCAGAACTGATGCAGGGTTGCTGTTCGTTTGGTGCCCACTTCTTAGACGACAAGGATTTGAAGTCTGTGAAGAGGTTTGTAAAGCGACTCGAACCACGGCATTGGAAACACTTTGACAAGGGCCGTGACAATAAGTGGTTTATGACGGAGAAAGACGGAAGCAAGAAGACCTCCGTGGTGAAAGGTGCATGTATTTTCCACAACCCTCCTGGATTCGAAGGTGGAACTGGCTGTGCTTTTCACATTGCAGCTGTTGAAGCCGGTGAGCGCCATATGGACTGGAAGCCCGATGTGTGCTGGCAGGTTCCGGTGCGCCTAGAAGAACACATCGAAGATGGTGGTTACGTCGTTTCCACTATCCGTGAATGGAAGCGTCGCGACTGGGGTGAAGGTGGAGACGACTTCCATTGGTGGTGCACAGAGTCTGCAGATGCATTCGTAGGTAAAGATCCTGCGTATGTCTTCTTCAAAGATGAACTGACAGAAATTATGGGCAAGGAAAGCTACGCCATCATGGTGAAGCAATTGACTCGCCCGACAGCGGTTCCTCTTCCCCACCCGGCAGTTCGTCATCGTACGAAAAAGAAGTAGTTAAAGAACTACTTCCCCTTCGTCTGACGGCGGCGATCCTCAACGGTGAGGTAGCGCTTACGGATGCGAATGTTCTTTGGTGTCACTTCGACCAACTCGTCGTCACCGATCCATTCAATGGCTGTCTCGAGCGTATGAATAATTGGTGCTGCAAGCTTCGGACCATCATCATGGCTGTGTGTACGAATGTTGTTCTTCTCTTTGGCACGAACCACGTTGAGAACCATTTCTTCGTTACGAGCTGACTGGCCAACAACCATTCCTTCGTACACCTCTGTACTTGGCTCCAGGAAGAACTCGCCGCTCTTTTGGAGGTTGTCGAGGGCGTATGCGGTAGTTGTCCCCATTCGGTCGCTGATCATTGCGCCGTTTGTGCGGTGTGGCAATTCACCAGCCCAAGGCATCCAGCCAGCGTGTGTCTGGTTTAATAACGCGGTGCCGCGTGTTGAGGTCATCAACATCGAACGGAAACCAATGAGGCCACGTGATGGAGCTTCGAAATAAACAATGGTTCGTCCAGGGTCACCAGCGCGCAATTCAGTCACACGACCCTTACGTGGAGCAAGGGTTTGAGTAATGACACCGACAAATTCATCGGGAACGTCACATGTGCCAGATTCAAGTGGCTCATGCTTCTTGCCATTGATTTCCTTCGTGATTACCTCAGGGCGTCCTACTTGAAGTTCGAAACCTTCACGGCGCATGTTCTCGATAAGAACTGCCAACTGCAATTCACCACGACCAGCAACTGAGGTGACATCGGGAGAATCAGTGTCAGTGATCTTGATGGACACGTTGCCAAGAATTTCCTTGTTCAGACGATCACGAAGGTGACGACTTGTGACGAACTTTCCTTCACGTCCGGCATACGGAGATGTATTTACACCAAAGGCCATGCGGATAACTGGTTCGTCAACTTCAAGACGAGGAAGCGGTGATGTGACTTCAACAGCTGACACCGTGTCGCCCACTTCAACTTCTGGAATACCTGCAAGGACGAAAAGGTCGCCTGCAGAGATCTCATCAACTTCGGTACGGCCGATTCCGTCGAACACACTCAATTGAACGATTCGGCGACGAATCGGTGATCCGTCCTTGCCCCACAGAGCAACTGTGTCGCCCTTGTGCATCACTCCACTATGAACTCGACCAATTGCGAGACGACCCAAGTAATCGGAAACGTCAAGGTTGGTGACGAGTGCGGTCATCGGTGTTGTTGCATCATGGGTTGGTGCTGGAATGGTGTCGAGAATCGTCTCGAGCAAGCACGAGAGATCGGCATCTGCAGGGGGCATACCGATGCCGCGCATGGCGCGCCCTTCACGAGCTACTGCAGAAATAACAGGGAAGGTCAACTGATCGTCGTTGGTAGCAAGGTCGAGGAACAATTGTTCGACTTCTTCGAGTACTTCTTGCGGGCGTGCATCACCACGGTCAACTTTGTTGATCACGAGAATCGTGGGTAGACCCAGACCAAGAGCTTTTGACAACACATAGCGAGTCTGGGGTAATGGACCTTCAGCAGCGTCAACAAGAAGTACAACTCCGTCCACCAAAGCAAGTGCGCGTTCTACTTCGCCACCGAAGTCAGCGTGCCCCGGTGTGTCCACCAAGTTGATCAGGGTGTCCTTAAAGTTGATACGGGCAGCCTTCGCCAAAATGGTGATGCCGCGCTCACGCTCTTGTGCATCCGAGTCCATCACTCGGTCGACAACAGCCTGGTGGGCTGCGAAGGCGCCGGTGGTACGGAGCAGGGTATCTACAAGGGTGGTTTTGCCATGGTCGACGTGTGCGACCATGGCGACGTTGCGAAGAGCACTCATGGGGGGTTCAAATTTCTGTCCGAAGGACGGTTTTAGGAGAGATCGTCGTCCGAGTCGTCGTCATCATCATCGAAGGTCACGCCGTAGCGTTCCGCAATGGCTGCGTACTCGTCATCCTCTGCTGGGTTTTCACGATCCGAGCCACTGAAACCGAGGTCTGCGGCACTAGGGCCTGCTTGCTTCAATTTGCGCGCTTCTTCGAACCGGCGATGTCGACCTTTTTTCATGGTCGGTCTCCGAACAGTGTGTGGCACAGGGCCGTATGGACAATCCTGACGAGTTTACATAGGTCGCTGGTGAAAAGTCGTCAATTGGCTTCTGTAGGCGGCATATCGACTAAACGGAGTCCATTTCCGCCATTTTCCTTGGTGAAAGTCAGTGCCTTTCGTCCAGCAACGAGATCTTCGATGTCGCGACCCACAATCTCGGCTCTCCAACCCTCGCGCATCCGAGCGCCAGGGGCAGATGACAACAGATCATTGATGTCCTTGCGAGTGCCGAGAAGTCCGGCGTCCAGATCGCTTTGACGAGCCAATTCCGTAACCCAAGCAGACACCAAGGTGGCTGCTGGCCGCATTGATTTGTCAAGGTCTTCACCATCATGTGATGGAAACGAAAGATCACCCTCTGCAGACCGATCAATACCCAACTGTACGGCGTCGAGCAGAGCGCGCCCCTGAGCACCGTTGACATGACGGCTGTCGACTCCCCGACTTTGCAACATCTCTTCGGCACTACGAGGAGCCTTTTGTGCAATGCCAAGAATGGCGATGTCGGACAACACATGGCGAGGTGGAAGATCCAAATCCATTGCACGGTTTTCTCGCCATTCAGCGACTGCTTGCGCGACCCATCGTGATCGTCCTTTGAGTGTTCGCACATCTTTTACCCGTAGCCATGCGTCTTCTGGAGGGTTGGGACCCGTTGGACGTGTGCGCAATTCTTCACTTGCATCGATAGCCCATTGCATGCGACCACGTTCTTCAAGTTCTTTGAAGATGATGTTCGACATCTCTTCGAGATATGCCACGTCAGATGCTGCATAGCGCAATTGATCTTTTGTGAGGGGGCGACGCAGCCAATCTGTCAACCTGTCCCCCTTCGGCACGATGACTTTCAAATACGACTGCAGGAGCGATGCCAAAGATGGCTGCGAATAGCCAAGGAAGCCGGCACACAACTGGGTGTCGAGCATGCGTGACGGAATGTAACCACAACTCTGTGCCATGACATCAAGATCTTGTTGGGCCGCATGCAAGACGCACATACCCGGTCCATCAAACAATGGGCGAAGCAACTTCATGTCGACTTCCAGAGGGTCAATTATGACCGTGCGTTGCGAAGTTGCAATCTGCACTAAAGCAAGCTGAGGAAAGTAAGTCTTTTCCCGATGGAATTCGGTATCGAGATAGAAGTGTGATTCGGTTAGCGCCTCTTGCGTAAACGCAACGAGATCTTGGTCGGAATCAATCCAGTCGTATGTGATGTCAGGACGGCTGGTCACCAGTTACCACTTCGTTGCCTTCAAGAATCCATGCGGCTGTTCCACCGACAACATTCACGAATTGAACATTGTCGAAGTCTGGAACATTAGAAAGAAACTCACAAGCACGTGCGCTGCGTCCACCCATCTGACACACCACATAGACCGTATCTTTGGGATCGATTGCGGAGTAAGCCTCAGTTAATTCGCTAAGTGGAACATTGACGGCAGTGGGAACATGTCCTCCTGTGTACTCATTTAGTTCACGTACATCGACGACATAGGCGTTGCTGACAGCAGCGAAATCAGTAATGGAAATTTCTGTCCAACTCATGACTACACAGTAGTTGCGTCGTTGTCGCCAAGAAGGTCTGCAGGTGTGTTGATGTTTCGAACAGCAACTGCTGGCACAGGAACTTCTGCAACGTCAAGAAGGACTGCTGCGCGGTGCACTGCTCGCTCATTGCGCTTCCACACCGACTCAAGAGTCTTCAAACACTCTTCTTTGGACCATGCAGCGACGAGCCAGTTGAGTCGGTCGGTGCGCCCAACAGTTGCTTGTGCTTCGGGCAATGCGCGAACAAGGCTGGAGATCACTGCATCTGTAATGAAGGGCATGTCGCACGACAGCACTACAACAGAATCATTCGATGCCGCCTTTAACGCCGTGATGACCCCACCCAATGGGCCTTCGCCGGGGTGTAAATCCTTCTTCCAGATACCGGTCAATTTCTTTGCACGGGCCTGAGTACCTCCAATGAGGAGAATCTCTGTGGCCCCAGCGGTCTGTGCAGCGTCTGCGACACGCTGAGCCATGGCCACTCCCTCGACGGGATACACGGCCTTGTCGGTACCCATACGAGAGCTATCGCCGCCAATAAGGATGGCAACGGTGAAATCTGCTCCCGACATGATGTCAACGCTACGGGCAGAAATGAGCCTAAAGTTGCCTCATGAGCACGATTCTCGCCGTTACTGATGCAAACACCCTGAAGAATGCGGCCCTTGGCCTGTCGGGAGCGGCTCTTGTCGTCGCTGTCATCCTGATGAAGGTCATTTCCAACATTGTTGGCAAGGTCATTTCAACGGTCGTCCTAGTGGCTATCGCCCTTGTTGGTTATTCCCAGCGCACCGAAATCACTGATTGCGTTAACAAGGTGAAGGCTGAATCGACAACGGCTGCTACATCCAGTGTCTCGTGCACCTTTTTCGGTCAAGACATTGAAGTGAAACTGCCATCGCTGTCTAAGTGAGGCTGAATGAGGAGTTTCGCAAACTCCTCAGCATGTGAGTTAGGCGCACCATGTCCTGCGTCTTCAATTAAGACCGATTGAGCTCGTGGCAAATGCTCTCCCAGCCAAACAGCACCTTTTTTGTGATGGTCTAAACCGCGGGACCCGTATCCGCACAGCACGGGACATTGAATCTCCTCAGAAGTCCAAGGAGCCGAATCTCTGATGGATTGCAACTCTGTTGTCAGAGCAGGACCTTCGCGGCGTCGCTCCTCTTTCGTGCGTTCTGGTAACTCTGACCATCGTCGATTGCCAATGAGACGAGTCATAAATGCTTCCGCAGCTTGTTCTGACGGAACGCTAAGACTGGTCGCACCTGCGGTACTTGTGGGCCACCAGTCGAACCACGACAGAGGTGTTTCATAAGTGGAAACGCCAGAGATTTGATCTCCTAATCGAGCGGCCGTCGCAAGCGCAATATTCCCGCCGAAACTATGACCGACGAGAACTGCACTGCGACCATTGAGAAATCGAATGAGGTCATCTACATTGCCCGGCACGGTGTACGGCCCCGCATGTGTTGCATTCTGGGCATAACCACGTCTATCCCAGCGGAGTACTCGGGCTTGTTTCTGAATCTGTCGAGAAACCCGCAGCATTCCCAAAGCACGGTCCAATGAGCCATGAATCAGGACGACGAGCGGTCCGTCTTCACGACCTTCTTCAATAAATTCAAGGCCATCATCCGTTGAATGAGTGACGCTTGTGGACATCGCTTTATCATTTCACATCAATGGAACTGATACTTGTACGACATGGACTTCCGGTGCGACGAGAGGTTGTTGATGGCCCCGCCGATCCCGAGCTGTCAGTAGACGGCCATGCTCAAGCAAGGCATTTTGCTGAATACATGGCATTGGAACATATTGATGCCCTGTACTCGAGTCCGATGAAGCGTGCATTGCAGACTGCTGAGCCACTCGCAAAGATCAAGGGTTTGACACCGATCATCGTTGATGGTGTTGCAGAGTTCGATCAACATTCAAATGAATACATTCCTGTTGAAGAGTTGAAAGCGAACAACGATCCGCGCTGGCAAGAAATGGTGAAAGGCGGATTTGGTGCCGACGAACCGCCAGCAGAATTCACCGCACGTGTCAATGAATCTCTCAACCAAATCATTAACGACAACAAGGGAAAGCGTGTTGTCGTCACCTGCCATGGTGGCGTGATCAATGAATTCCTCTCGAAAGTCTTAGGTCTCGAAAGCGGACAGTTCTTTTATCCGAATTACACGTCCATTCATCGAATCGCGGCATCATCGTCCGGCCACCGCAGCATTCTCTCCGTCAATGAGATTTCACATTTGCGTGGAACCGGACTTCCCATTGGTTTGTTCCATGGGTAATGCACACATCGCTTCCCTTTTGTCCTATGTCGACGAATCGCCTACTCCGTTTCACGTTGTAGAGACCACGAAGAATCGGTTGGTGAGCCAAGGATTTTCAGAACAGAATGTTCTTGGAGAAGAAATTCATCAACGCGGATTTCTGATCCAAGATGGTGCAATTGTTGCATGGTCACTCGGCGATAGTGGCGCACCACTTCGAATCATCGGAGCCCACACTGACTCCCCTAATCTTCGAGTGCAGCCGAATCCCGACATCACTGCTGCGGGATGGTCCCAATTAGGAATCGAAATCTATGGCGGAGTTCTACTGAATTCATGGCTCGATCGTGATCTTGGAATTGCTGGTCGAGTGGTGTGCGCCGATGGTTCTGTTCATTTGTTTTCAGATGCAAGTGCAATTGCACGTGTGCCGCAATTAGCAATTCACCTCGACAGAGAAATCAGCGAGCGCGGTTTATTACTTGATAAGCATCTGCATACGGTGCCGGTATGGGGCACGAATGCTCCGCATTTCTCATCTTGGTTGCAGGAAAAGACAGGGCGTACTGACGTTGTTGCATACGACGCACATCTCTTTGATGTGACGCCTGGTTCTCTGCTGGGTGTCGATCAATCTCTGATTGTCAGTGCTCGACTTGATAATCAGTTGTCTTGTTGGGCAGCAATCGAAGCTCTTGTTCAATCAGATAGTGAGTTCACGTCCATCATCATCTTGAACGACCATGAAGAAGTGGGCTCCGAAAGTGTGACGGGAGCGGCTGGACCACTGTTGGAAAATGTGGTGAGCCGTATTCTCGATTCACAGACAGATGCCAAGAAGTCTCGTCATGACATCGCACGGGAATCCTGGTGTTTGTCGGCGGACAATGCTCATGCTGTTCATCCGAATTATCAAGAGCGCCATGATCCACGACATGGACCACGCGTTAATGCTGGTCCTGCTCTCAAACTAAATGGCAACCAGCGCTATGCAACAACTGCGCGTGGTGCTGCTCACATTCGTTCTGTTGCGCAGAAAGCAAACACGCCTCTGCAGACATTCGTGAGTCGCAACAACATGCCGTGTGGTTCAACAATTGGACCGATTACGTCAACGCGCCTTGGCATTGAAGCAATTGATATTGGCGTCCCACAACTCTCGATGCACTCTGCTCGCGAAATGTGCGGCGCTGATGATCCGCAACATCTCGTTGCGCTGATGACGCAGTTCCTGAATAGCTAACGCTTGTTGGGTGTGCCAGCAAGTTGCTGAGCTTCATCGAATAGGCGTTGCAGTTCAATGGTCAATTGCTCGGTCACGTCCTTCACGGCTGAACGCGGGATGCGACCGGTCTCATCTGCTTGGGCCACGATTGGTTCGCCGACAACTAGTACGCACTTACGCGGATAAATCATCTTTGACCCCTTGGGCATGACGCCTTCAGAGCCTCCAATGCCGACGGGGATAATCGGAACACCGGCTTTCACGGCCACATAGGCGGCTCCGTCAAAAAGTGGTTGTACGACTGGACCAGACTGACGTGTTCCTTCTGGAAAGAGAACAAGAGGCTCGCCTGATTCAAGAACTGCGATGCAACGCTTCAGTGCTTCACGATCAGCGGATCCACGCGTTACAGGGAACGCACCTAAGGAAGAAATAATCCATCCGATGGGTTTGATCTTCCAGATGGAATCTTTACCCATGAAGCGCATGCGACGTGAAGTCACTGCTGCTGCCAAAGGCGTATCGATATTTGAACGATGAATGGGCGCCAACAAAAAAGCACCAGATTTTGGCACGTTGTGTTTGCCAACGATTCGAGCACGTGTGTAGCCAACACTGACAGCAACAACGAGGCCGCGAATAAGGGTGTAAAAGATGCGACTCAAGAATGAGTCGCCAGCCACATGGGTATCGACTTCTGCCATGACTTATCCCTTAATCCTTTCGTAATGACCGACAATGATGGACACCACCTCGGATATATCCAGGCCAGTGGAATCGACCACGATTGCGTCTACAGCAGGACGCAATGGTGAATCGGTACGTTCTGAGTCAATGCGATCTCGTTCAGCAATATTTGCTGCCACTGCGGCTATGTCTCCGCCACTTTGACCCACACGACGAGCAGCACGTTCTTCAGGTGACGCAGTGAGAAAGATCTTGACTTCTGCATTTGGGAAGACAACGGTTCCAATGTCGCGTCCTTCGACAACTCCACCGCCATGAGATGCGATCCATCGTTGTTGTTGATGGCGCATTGCTGTGCGAACTGGTGTGTGTGCAGCAATCACGCTGACAATCGAGGCAATCTCTGGAGTACGTATCAGTTCCGAGACATCTTCACCATTGAGTGACGAACGAGTTCCTTCAACAGAGATGTCTGCGACTTCTGCAATGGAGCCAACCGCAGATTCCTCCGACGGACTCACATTGTCTCGAATGGTTTGCAGTGCAACACACCGATACATGGCACCGGTGTCTAGATATGGAAGTCCAGATGCATCTGCGACAAGTTTTGCCACAGTTGATTTACCCGCTCCTGCGGGCCCATCAATGGCAATGACAGTCAACTGTTACCAACTAGTGCCGAGAGGGCGACCCTCGTCATACCCTGCAGAACTCTGCACGCCGACAACTGCCCGGTCATGGAACTCTTCCAAGCTTGCAGCTCCGGCATAGGTGCAAGACGAGCGAAGTCCGGCGACGATCTGGTCGATGATGTCTTCAACGCCAGGACGCTGCGAATCGAGATACATGCGTGAAGAGCTAATTCCCTCTTCAAACAGTTCTTTCTTCGCGCGTTCAAAGGCGGTCTCTGTACGAGTGCGGTTTTTCACGGCTCGGTTAGATGCCATGCCGAAGCTCTCTTTGTACAGACGACCTTCTGTGTCGCGAAGTGTGTCTGCGGCAGACTCGTAGGTGCCAGCAAGCCATGAACCAAACATCACGCTTGATGCACCGGCGGCAACTGCGAGTGCTACGTCACGTGGATAACGAACTCCACCATCAGCCCATACGTGCTTGCCCATTGAGCGAGCAACTTCTGCGCTTTCAAGTACTGCGGAGAACTGTGGACGTCCAACGCCTGTCATCATTCGGGTGGTGCACATGGCGCCAGGTCCGACACCGACTTTGATGATGTCAGCACCAGCGTTGATGAGATCACGCGTACCGTCTCGAGTAACAACATTGCCAGCAACGATGGGCACGCCAGGTGCTGCGCCGCGGACTGCCTCAATCGCGCGAATCATCGAAGCCTGATGGCCGTGAGCGGTATCAATAACTAAAACATCGACGCCGAGAGCGACAAGGTCACGCGCACGTTGCGCAGGATCTCCGTTAATGCCGACAGCAACAGAAGTGAGGAACTCACCACTGCTGTTCAACGCAGGCTTGTAAATGGTGGAACGAAGTGCGCCCTTACGCGTGATTGCACCCACAAGAACACCATTGGCATCGATAACTGGTGCAAATGAAAGACGTTGTTCAACAAGTGCGTCGTGAATTTCAGATACCGACTGATTGTCGCGGAAGCACACCATGTCGAGATTCATGACATTCTTCAACTGTGTGAAGCGGTCAAAACCTGCAGCGTCGTGCTCGGTAAAGATTCCCAACGGACGATTGTCTGCATCGACCACCACAACGGCACCATGTGCACGCTTGTGAATCAAACTGATTGCCTCGCCGAGTGTGTCCTCTGGCGCCAATGTGATCGGTGTTTCGAAAATGGGATGGCGTGTCTTCACATGACATACCACGGTCTCGATGATGTCGAGTGGAATGTCTTGTGGAAGGACCACCAAGCCACCACGGCGGGCAACAGTTTCTGCCATGCGGCGTCCGGCCACTGCAGTCATGTTGGATACCACGATGGGGATATTCGTTCCGATCTGGTCGGCTGTGCTGAGGTCGACATCGAGCCTGGATGCAACGTTCGACATGGAGGGAACCATGAAGACATCGTTGTATGTCAGGTCGTGCGCGGGGGTCTGCTGTAAGAAGCGCATAGGGCGTCACGAGACTACCCTTTCTGTATGAGTTCATCCGAGAACAATCCCGTCGTCCTGGTCCACGGCTGGGCTGGCAACTTCCGCGATACCTGGCAGAAGCCTGGAATTGACGCCCTCCTCGGGGACATTGGCAGGACAGTTCTCCCCTTCAATCTGTTGGGCCATGGCGATCAAGACAAGCCCACAGACCCATCGGCCTATGTCGAGCTTCCGCAGTGGTTTCTAGAGAACCTTCCAGCGGACGCACCAGTGGTGGATGCAGTCGGCTTTTCACTCGGTGCCCTGACAATCTTGCGGGCCCTGATTGCGCAGCCCCAACGGTTCGGCAAAGTCATCCTGGCAGGAATCGGTGACGGCGTGTTTGTGAAGTCAGCTCCGGATTCCAATCAGAGAATTATTGATGCTCTCGAGGGCAACGCGCCCGAAGATGACGAATTGGGTCGGATGTTTGCTCACTATGGCAATCAGCCAGGAAATGATGTGGCGGCACTCACGGCAATTATGAAGCGTCCGCCCTCGGAACCGATTGAACCGTCAACGCTCGGAGGAATACCGAACGAAGTACTCGTCGTCATCGGCGACAAAGATTTCACCTTCCCGGCAGAAAAGCTTGCGGCCGCATTCCCCAATGGTCGACTCGTTGTGTTGAAGAACACCGACCACTTTGCGACGCCCGATTCGTTTTCCTTCATCGACCAGATACTCGACTTCTTCGCATGACACCTCACGGCATCACGTCCGATGTCTCCCTCGCCGCCCAAGTACTGGCGGAGGGTGGAATTATCGGCATGCCAACAGAGACCGTCTATGGATTGGCTGCACTGGCCCGCAATGAAGAAGCGGTGCATCGTGTCTTCGATACAAAAGGGCGCCCACGCAATCACCCGCTCATTGTTCATCTCTCACCAGAAAGCGATATCCATCGCTGGGGACTCTTCAATGAGACCGCGCAGAAGTTCGCTGATGCCTTTTGGCCAGGTCCACTCACATTGCTGGTCCCACGAACATCAAACGTGCCCGATTGGGTGACAGGTGGTCGCGACACGGTTGCGATTCGAATTCCACAGCACCCGATTGCACAGCAGTTACTTTCCATTGTCAATGATGGGGTCGTCGCACCTTCTGCTAATCGCTTTGGAAAAGTGAGCCCTACGACAGCACTTCACGTTGCATCAGATCTTGGTGAATCCGTCGACCTCATTCTTGATGGCGGCAGATGTGAAGTTGGTGTTGAGTCAACAATCGTTGAATGCACTGAGATATTTCAGATCTTGCGTCCCGGGCAAATCTCTGAAAGTGAAATATCCCTGGTGGCTGAGCGTGCCGTTTCATCATTGTCTGGACCCTCTCGAGCGCCAGGAATGTTGGAATCCCATTACGCACCAAATGCAAAAGTCATTTTGGTGGACTCCATTGACGAGGCTCAAACAGTCATTAATGGACTCGAGTCTTCAAACACATGTTCAGTCATCAATTACGACAATGCTGACGAATACGCAGAAAATCTTTATGACGATCTTCGTCGTGCCGATGCAAACAACGTTGCTGTTGTTATAGCTGTCCGTTCTCGGGATTCAGGAATAGGCGTCGCAGTAAACGACCGGCTAGCCAAAGCTGCAGCGCTTCGCTAAGACGGCCAATCAATCTGATTGAGTTGTTCAACGAGATAATCGCGCACTTCTTCGAGGGAAGGGACCTCTACTCCGCTTGTGGAACCCACGGTGAGGTGAACGGTGGTTGCTCCTGCCTCGGGAACACACTCGCAACGACACCAGCCGTGCCGTGATTGTGGCAAAGAAGAGTCATGCAGTTGGAATTCCAAGAGATATGGAGGTTCATCTTGAATCGTTGGACCACATGTTGCAGCAACGACCTCAAGTGCCATCCAACATTCCACGGGCAAGAC
>CALBSD010000101.1 GCA_937927625.1 uncultured Actinomycetes bacterium
AGAAGGAGTAATTGCTTGTCAATTGGGCGTTTCACGGGCTCATTCTGTCTGATTTTGGGCCTCGATACACCGCATGGGGTCTCAGACGCTAGGTTCTTTTGGGTCATGAGGGACCCAGAGAACATGCCGGGCACCGTCTTGGGCGGGCGCTACCAGCTCGACCAAGCCAGGGGCGAAGCCACTCAGTCGGCCTCCGGAGCCACGCAATTTGATGCCACCGACCTTTCCTCTCATGAGGAAGTGTCCGTGCGCATCGTTCCGCTGTCCCGTCTTGTTGACCCCACTCTTGGATCCACCACTCCCGCTGATGCCCAAATGGCGTTCGAGCAGCAGGCCGACATCGCCAGCAGCTTGCGTCACCCCTGTATCGAGTCCGTACTCGACCATGGCGAGGCAATCCTCGATGGCGAGAAGTACGTCTACGTAGTGGGTGAACGTTTGTCCGGTGGCTCCCTTCGTGAGTTCCTCGACCGCGGTCGCCGCCTCACCCCGTCTCAAGCTCTCATCGTCGGTGTCGATGTCTGTCGCGCTCTTGATGCTGCTGCGAAGCAAGGCATCACCCACGGCGACCTTCGTCCTTCCCGTTTGGTATTCGGTCTCGACAAGCGCGTTCGTCTTGTTGGTTTCGGTGCTCCGCTGAAGCCGCTCGACTCTTTGGGTCTTGAGCAAGCGATCTACTCCGCTCCAGAGTTGGCCGAAGGCGGCGCTCGCGGTGCATCGTCTGACATCTACTCGCTTGCGCTCATCCTCGTTGAAGCGATGACCGGTGAAGTGCCGTTCGCTGCTGACACTGTTGCTGCTGCATTCGCTAACCGCGTCGGCAAGTTGTTGCCAGTGAGCGCAGACTTCGGTGCACTTGCACAAGTTCTTGAACGTGCAGGTCGTCCGGAATCAAACGAACGATTCTCTCCGCGCGAGATGGGTCAGTCACTTGTGCAGGCTGCAGAGAAGATGGCACGTCCAACCCCTATCGACATTGTTGGTGGCGGAATGTTCGACGACATCGAATCTGATTCAACAACGCCTGCTCCAGTTGCAACGCCTGACCTTTCCGATGTTGAGCCAGTGCAAAACATCGCTCCTAATGAACCGATTCTGATTCGCACAACGCCGCATGTTGATGGGCCCACCGGTCCCACTCCCATCGCGATCATTGACCCAACTGATCCAGTCACTGCGCCCATCACCATTGGTGGTGACGACACCGGCCCGATCGTGCTGGATGCCGACACCCTTGCTGCTCTGGCTGCAGAAGATGTCACGACTCAGGTAGTTCGGCCGAAGAAGCGTTGGGGACGTCGTCTCGTCATTGTTGCAATCGTTGTCGCATTATTAGCTGGCGGAAGCGCAGGTGCGTACTTCACTGTTCTAAATCCGAAGAACCCTGTGCCGCAGTTGGTGGGTCTCACCGAAGCGGAAGCACGTAATCAGGTGTCTCAGTTTGGTTGGAATGTTGAAGTAGTGAAGGAACGCAGCGACACGGTTGCTGCAGGTCAAATCATCAGCACTAATCCCGTGCTGGGTGTGAACATTGCAAAGCGCAGCACTCTCACCCTTGTTGTGTCCGAAGGTCCAACGCTCTCTCAACTTTCTGAACTCACAGGACTCACGTTCGATGCGGCAACTGCGGCGCTGACAGAACTTGGTCTCAAGGCCGTCAGGGCCGACATTCCTGACGAGGTCGTTGTTGCCGGCACCGTTGTTTCGTGGAGCATTCCAGATCAGCCAACGCTGAAGGCAGGGGACTCTGTTGTGAAGGGAACATCAGTTGCACTGAATGTGTCTTCTGGTCCTGCATTGCGAGACGTTCCGAACCTTGTTGGTAAAACGCTTGCGGAAGCAACGAAGACTCTCACCGACATGGGCTTACTTGTGGTGGAAGCACCAGCACAAGGTCACCCCGAGATCCCAGCCGGTCAAATCTCGATTCAACTGCCAGTAGCTGGCGAGAAGCTTGCACGTGGCGGAACTGTGACGCTCACTGTGTCAAAGGGCCAAATCACCACGCTCATTCCAAGTATCTATGGAAAAGACTTCGCAACAGTGAAGGCACGCCTTGAAAAGTACGGAATGGTCATCGGCAAGGTCACGGGCAACAAGAAGCGTGGTCTGAAGCTTGCGAAGATTGATGGCAAGGTTGTGCGCTACTACGACCGCGTTGTCGTCGGTAAGACCGTCGACCTCACCTTCCCCTAATCTCATGTGAAGCGGCTCGGCCGCTGAACCATTCGAGGGGGAAATTATGGGTGCATTAGACGGACGCGTTGCGATTATCACTGGAGCAGGTCGTGGCATTGGCCGCGAGCACGCATTGTTGTTTGCTGCTGAAGGCGCAAAGGTTGTTGTCAACGATTTGGGTGGCGCAAACGACGGCACCGGAACTGATGCCACGCCAGCACAACAGGTTGTGAATGAAATTCTTGCTATGGGCGGTGAAGCAATTGCGAACTACGACAACGTTGCGGATTGGGAAGGCGCTCAGCACATGATCAATGCCGCTGTTGAAGCCTTCGGCGATCTCGACATTCTCGTGAACAACGCCGGCATTCTTCGTGACCGCGTGTTGGTGAACATGACAGAAGCCGAATGGGATGCAGTGATTGCAGTGCACCTCAAGGGACACTTCGCACCATCGCGTTGGGCTGCCGCATACTGGCGTGAACAACATAAGGCAGGCGTTACTAAGCCGCGCAACATCGTGCACACATCTTCAACTTCAGGTTTATTCGCAAACCCTGGTCAGTCGAACTATGGCGCTGCAAAAACTGGTATCGCAACGTTTAGTCAGATTTTGGCCAAGGAACTTGCACGGTACAACGTCAAGAGCAACTCCATTGCACCCGCTGCGCGTACACGCCTGACCGAGGCAACTCCAGGCCTTGGTGAGCGCATCGCTGCACCCACTGATGTTGCGCAGTTTGACGAATGGGACCCTGCAAACATTTCTCCTCTCGTTGCATATTTAGCCTCAGCTGCTTGTGACTTCACCGGTGAAACCTTCTTTGTGAAGGGTGGCGAGGTCACTCGTGTTCGCAGTTGGGAGCGTGCGGAGACTGTGGAACAGAATGATCGCTGGGAAGTGTCAGAACTCACAGCAGCCCTCAACGCCATGGCTGCAAAGGTGAAGGGGTAAGGGCATTACCCTCGGTAGTTGCCCATGAACCCCCCATCGCGCGATAACGAAGAATTGATTCCGCACGGTCGCGAGACAATCGCGATTGAACAAGGCGGTGTTGACGAAGTGTCTGTTGTCCCCTGGACAGCAATGTTTCCGCGCAAAGTTGCTCGCAAGATGGGCATCACCCGTAAGTGGGCAACTCTCATCGTTGTTCTGGCAGGTCTCTTCACCACCAGTTCCACCATCACCGTTTTGGTGGTGTCGTTGCAGACCATCGCAGACGATCTTCACTCGTCGGTCAATGTCCTGAACTGGTCCATCACTGGTCCAATGTTGGCGTTCGGAGTTGTTGGTCCGGCGTACGGAAAGATTGGCGACCTCTACGGCCACAAGAAGGTGTATGTCTACGGCTTGGCTTTTGCAGGACTCTTTGCATTCGCCACGGTGTTTGCGTGGAATGCGCCATCAATGGTTTTCTTCCGTTTGATGTCTGCTGTTGCAGGTTCAGCAACTGGTCCAGCAGCGATGGCCTACATCAACCGCCTCTTTGAACCGCACGAACGTGTTCGTCCCATGGGCCTGTGGAGTTTCACCACCGCTGGTGCACCGGTGCTTGGTGTTGTTCTTGGTGGACCGCTTGTTGATCACATCGGCTGGCGCATGATTTTCATCATCCAAACACCACTGCTTCTTGGTGCAGCAGTTGTTGCATGGTTCTTGTTGCCACAAACCAGTCGTATGAAGAACGTGAAGTTCGACGTATGGGGTTCGGTGACGCTTGGACTTGGCGCCACGTTGTTCTTGCTTGCAATCAACCGCGGTCACACATGGGGTTGGACGTCGCCGGCCATTCTTGTCACGTTTGTTGCTTCCATTCTTTCCTTCTATTGGTTCGTGCGAGTTGAGCAAGCCGCCGAAGCACCGTTGTTGCCTCTCAGTTGGCTTCGAAACGCAAATCTCATCTTGCCGATGGTGATTCAGATGCTCATCAACTTCGCCTACATGGGCGGCTTCATCGTCATTCCGCAAATGTTGGAAAACGGTTTGCACATGAAGGCATCACACATTGGCCTGTTGGTTATTGCACGACCACTCACGTTCTCTCTCACTGCACCTCTTGCAAGCTTCTTCACCATGCGTGCAGGTGAGCGCATTTCTGGTGTGCTTGGTGCAACTGGTGTGATTGCATCGATGGTGTTACTCAGCACCATCCGTGGTGGTTCTGCCGACATGATTGTGATCATCGGCCTTGGGCTCTCTGGAATTGGCTTTGGAATTGCTGGTCCCGCGCTCAGTGCCTTGGTCTCAAACAACGCACCGGAAGACTCCATTGGTGTCGCAGGCGCAATGCAGCAGTTGCTTTCTCAGATGGGTGCTGTTCTCGGATCCACAGTGATGATTTCAATTCATGAAATGACACTTGGCAATGGGGCAGAAAACAAGATCTTGCCCAGTTATGGATACGCATTGTGGTCTGGCGCATTCACGTCAGTCATTGCCATGTTGTTGGCATTCAAACTGACATCAACAGACCGCAGTGTGGTCGAAGTTTCCTCTTAAGCAGTAATCGCTTTGATCTCCGCTGCAACTTGTGCAGCATCATCGCTCTGGGGAAGTGCGGTCTGCATTGCCATCAGGCGAGTGATGTCGCCTTCCACCTTGATGCGTCCGCTCATGAAAGCTTGCATGCTGGCGGTGGGGTCTTGGTCCACAAACACGGCACGGGCAATCTCATATTCGGTGGTGATGGTGAGGTCGGCGCCTTCCAGGGAACCCAACTCCATATCGAGGGTTCCGCTTGAGGTGTCGATGTAGGCGCTCACGCTTCCGTTTCCAAAGGGCACTTTGGTGGTGACCACGTTGATGCGGATGAGAATCTCGATGGTGGGCACGGAATCGGCGTATTTGTGCCGAATATCGCGTGCAGCCTGAATCCACTCGTCTGAAAGGAATGGATAGCTCATGGGCAACCTCGGGGAAATGTGAACAGGTCTTTACGGAATGTCAAACCATGTCGGAATCTACGGGGGAAACGGCGAGAATTGACGAATGGCAAAAATCCTGGTCTCCGAAGAATTAGCCGAAGGCGGTCTCAGCAAGCTCCGCGCTGCCGGCCACGAGGTCGACGTGCAGACCGGATTGTCTCCCGATCAGCTTCATACCGCCATCAAAGGCGCTCATGCACTCATCGTGCGGTCTGCCACCCTGGTGGACGATGCGCTGATGGCTGCGGCTGATTCGCTCATGGTGGTGGGTCGCGCTGGTGTTGGTCTCGACAATGTTGATGTTGAATCTGCAACTCGTCGCGGCGTGATGGTGGCGAACGCACCCGAGTCCAACATTGTCTCTGCTGCAGAGCACACGATGGCTATGTTGCTGGCAGTTGCGCGCAACGTGCCGCAAGCCCACGCCGCTCTCGTGCAAGGTCGTTGGGAGCGCAGCAAGTGGGAAGGCGTTGAACTTTTCGACAAAACCTTCGGCGTTGTTGGTCTTGGCCGCATTGGCAAGTTGGTGGCACAACGTGCCGGAGCGTTTGGCATGCGCGTCGTTGCATTCGATCCGTTTGTTTCTGAAGAGCGTGCGCGCGCAATGAACATCGAGATGTTGGATCTCGACACACTCGTCGAGCGTTCTGACTTCATCACAATTCACCTTCCAAAGAACAAAGAAACCATCAACTTGTTCAACAAGGAAATGTTCAAGAAGGCAAAGCCTTCGTTGCGCATCATCAACGTTGCTCGTGGCGGAATTATTAACGAAGCAGACCTTGCTGAAGCAGTGAAGACTGGCGTCATTGCTGGTGCTGCTCTCGACGTATTCGACAAGGAGCCCACCACAGAGTCGCCGCTGTTTGAGGTGCCCGGCATTGTTGTCACGCCTCACCTTGGTGCAAGCACTACGGAAGCACAGGACCGTGCTGGTCTCGACATTGCAGATCAGATCATCCTTGCGTTGGCGGGGGATTTTGTTCCGTACGCCGTGAACATTTCGGCTGCGGATGCAAACGAAACCCTCAAGCCGTACTTGCCATTGGCAGAACGATTGGGTCGTCTGTTCTCGTCGGCTGCAGCTGCAGATATTTCAGAGCTTGAAATCATCGCCACAGGTGAAATTGCTGGATACGACACTCGCATCCTCACGTTGTCTGCGTTGAAGGGTTTCTTCTCTGCACGTCATTCGGAAGCAGTCACATATGTGAATGCGCCACAGATTGCTGAAAGCCAAAAGGTGGCAATCAAGGAATCGAACGTGTCGTCTGCGTCGGCCAATAGCGATTACGTGAACCTCATCACCTTGCGTGCAGGCTCACACAGCATTGCTGCAACGTTGGTCGGTCCTCGTCGCCAGGCTCGCATTGTCATGGTGGATGATCACATGACAGACGTGCCACCATCGGACCACATGTTGGTCGTGCGCAACGACGACCGCCCTGGTGTGATTGGTCTTGTCGGAACCTTGTTGGGTACCCACAATGTGAACATCGCCGACATGGATGTGGGTCGTGCGCTCACCCCAGGAACCGCGCTCATGGTGATTGCTCCCACGGCAGAAGTTACCGATGCGGTGCT
>CALBSD010000102.1 GCA_937927625.1 uncultured Actinomycetes bacterium
GCCTTCGTAGCTCAGTGGATAGAGCAACGGTTTCCTAAACCGCAGGTCGCATGTTCGATCCATGCCGAGGGCGCCAAATGACTAGTTAATGTTTCAACATGAAGGCTGATGACATTCCTGTGGCTCACACACCGCCGGGCGGATACGGAGCAACTTTCCCACCGCTGATTCTGGGCGATTGTGATGAGCCATTAGCGGAAGGTGCTCCGGACTTACGCGGCATTTGGCGTGCTGTGAGTGCGACACGCGGGGGAGAACAAGTTCCTGAAGGTGATCGTTTGTTGTCGTACACGGAACGAATCGAACAGTGCGGAAATCGCATCGTTGACTGTGGTGGTGGAACCATCGCGGATGCTCGGGCTGATGGAACGAAAGAGAATGGCGTCCACGATGTCTCCGTGTTCGACTATGTCACGCCAATTCATGTTGTTGCGTCTTACGAACAAGGTGTGTTCGTTCTTAGACCAGTAGGGATTCCCGGGATAGAAGTGCGTCGTTGCCTTGACGAAGATGGACACATGGTGTGGACTCGGCCCGACATGGGTGGAATTCGCGTTGTTCTTGAACGCATAAGCGCTCCGCAGTAAATAGTGGTGCCGCCACTTGATGGTGGGTTTGACAGCCGTCCGTTGTAGCCATACCTTGTGGCACAACTGGAGGTGGGGGTTACCGATGGAACAGGCCATATTTGCGTTGATGAAGAGGGTGGAGCCCAGCATCACGCATATCGAAATGGAAGAACTGCAGCCCATTCCGGGCGGGTTCTCACGCGAAACATTCAAATGTGATGTTCGAGTCACGCGGAACGGTGTCGATGAAGTCTTGCCGTTAATTATTCGTAAGAATCCGCCAGACGTAGAGGCAATTCTCAACACCAGTCGATCTGTGGAACATGAACTAATTGAGGCACTTCGTTTGCGCACCACCGTCCCGATTAGTCGCAGCTACGGATACGAAATGGACCCCGCCCCATTTGGCGAGGCCGCGATGATTCTTGAGCGTGCGTCGGGTAGTGGTCAAACATCTGCGTTGTTTAATGGCGGCGCCGACGAAGATCAGACCGAAGAAGTCATCAAGCATCTTTGTGAAGTACTTGTTGAGTTGCACTCAACAGATATCTCACTGATTGACCCTGATGGCGCGTTGATCGACCCACGCGGTGTTGGCATCACTGCCGGCTCGTGGGATGAGTACATGGACAGCACGTTTAAGTACTACTTGCGTGAATACAAGACAATTGCGTGGGACCCAACGATGATGGTTCTTCTTGACTCATTTCTGACGTTGCGTCGTTTGAAGCCGCGGCCAATGAAGTTGTCCGTGGTGCACGGTGACTTCAACCCAGCCAACTTCCTTTATGCAGATGGGAAAGTGACTGCACTCATTGACTGGGAGAACAGCCGTATCGGTGACCCGCGAGAGGACCTCGGTTGGATGGTGCTGATGGACATTCTCAGCAACACATCAGTCATGAGCTATCCGAAGAAGGAAGGTGGTTTCCTCGCGTATTACAACAAGCTCACGGGGCAGGACATCACGCCGGAAGAACTTGGATACTTCACATTATTTGGTACAGCAAATATTGCGGTACCCATCCATCAATCGGTAGCACGTCGTATGAAGAAAGAACACGTGTTGCTTCTTCCGCTTTATCTCACTCAATCAAGTATGCCTGCACTTCCTGCAATGGCGCAGTTGATGCAATACCCAGGAGCAACAGCATGAACACAGTCCCTTCCGTTGATGATCTTCTTGAAGGTTTCATCATTGCAATCAACAATGAAATCATGCCGTTTCTCAATAATCCGAAAGCAGTTGCGACTGCAGCGATGATGCAATCGTTGTTACAAGAAGTGCGCCAAGTATTGCCTATCTTCGACAAGGCAATTGCTGAAGAACACAATCAGATGACCCTGACATTACGGGAGGTTGCCGCAAAACTTGAGGGCATCAGTGGTGCTGAAGCTGATCGGATTCGTGATCGTGCTGCGACTCTTGGTGCACTCTCTGATGTTGCAATTCCTGCTGATCAGTCACCTATTCGTGAAGCCCATCAGAAACTGGGGTACGCATTACAAGACACCATTTCGGATCTTGATGTGTTGCAGCGGGCGGGCGAGACGAAAGCCGATGAGGCATTGAATCGACTTCGTGAGTTCTTGATGCCCACCATCGTTAAGCATGTTGCTGCCACCAGTGTTGGCGGTGGCATGGTGGGCCGCGGCTAATTCAACCGATGACCGAAAATGGGGCGGTATTTCGTCGCGCAAGTGATTGCGAGACTGAATCTTGGCGTGATGAAGTGACCGGTCATGTTGACTGGTGGACGTTGTTCAGTGCTGACCGCACGCCAACATGTGGCTTGACAGTTGGAATCGCAGAAGTTCCGGTGGGCGCACCACGTCCGCCTCGGGGTCATACGCACGAACAACAAGAGGTGTACTTCTTCTTGTCGGGCAGCGGGGAAGTAGTGCTGAATGGCGAGTCCACTGCAGTGACAGCGGGTGATGCCGTGTTTATTCCAGGGAATATGGAACATATGTCTGTCAACACCGGGAATGAACCGTTGCGGTTGTTGTATTTCTTCCCGGCGGATTCATTCGCGGATATTGAATACAAATTCCCCGGCCGCGAATAGGACTCATTCCGTGCGACGTCGCAAGGGCCTGCGAAAGAGTGCAATGCTGTGCGTATGAGTGCAGACACGCCACAGAAAATCACCTCCGATATGCGCAACGTTCGTTACGGCGAAGTGTTGGGTGTCTTTGTTCGCGAACAGGATATCTATGCCGAAGTATGGGGCACGCAGATGTTGCACGATTGCCCGCTTGAGTGGTGGGACTCACTTGACCCTGAAGAATTGAAGACAGAACTGGGTGCACTCGCCATCAAGATGAATGGCCCACGTCATTGGGTGCTCGATGGATTCGGTAACAAGACCGCTCACATCGAACCAGTGATTCGTGACTTCAATGGATTGCCTATGCGTCGTATTGCGACTGTTGAATTTGAGCCAGGGACAAAGCCGGGTACTGCGCCTTATGAAATTCGTCGTGTCAACCGCGGTGCAGTCTTTTTCTGGGACAAAGGCACTGAGGTATACGAGCTGGTTCGCCCCGATGGTGAGGCCTATGTCATGCAGGCGTTGTGTACTGCAGTGGACCCAACAAATGCTCTGGAAAACCTTTCGGGACTGGGAAGCAAATTGCAATTGCCCGAGGGCTGGTCGTATCGCACGCGCATTCTTGAAGAAGACCTTGTTGTTGATACCTCTGATCACCTTGCCACCGTTGTGCAGGATGAATTAGAGAACACCTACACACTTCCGTACTGATTACTCCGCTAGAAATAGAGGGTGATTGAGCCCCGAGAGATTTCGCTAGATAAAGAGGCGATTGCGTCGCTGTCGCAAATCATTGGAATCATGACGGACCAAGTGCAGCTGGCAGAACGTCAGACGCGCTGGAATGTGGAGCATCTCATTGACCTCGATGAGCGGTTATTCGCGCATGAAGATGGTCAGCCAATTGTTCTTGGGCTTGACGATGCGGCACTCCTTTTAGAGGGAATGGCATTTACTGAAATCATGTCGGTGGAATTGCCTTGGTTTGACATGGTGCAGTGGACGAGTGATTTTGTGACGGCTGAATTGCGTCAACATTGGACACAGGAACAATGGGAGCGGTTCGCAGCACGCGACTAGTCATGAAGACCGTTGAACACCATCCGCATCGCGCACGATTCCGTGGTCGCGGATACTTTCAACGCGTCGGCCCAGGACTCATCACTGGTGCAGCTGATGATGATCCATCAGGAATTGGTACATACTCACAAGTTGGTGCTGCATTCGGATTCGGCTTGTTGTGGTCAACACTGGTGGCACTACCGCTAGCAATTGCTGTGCAAGAGGCAACGGCGCGTCTTGGGCTCTCATCAGGACAGGGCCTTGCGTCTCTCATTCGCCGCGAGTTTCCCAAGTGGGTTTTGTATGTCGCCCTTTTGTTAGTGATGGGTGCGAACTCTTTCAACATTGGTGCAGACCTTGGGTCAATGGCCGCTGCAACTCGACTCATCATTCCCATTCCTCATATGTTTCTCGTTGTCTTCTTCGCAGTGGGAATGGCGTTCATCGAAGTCGCAATTCCGTATCACAAGTACTCGCGCGTCTTGCGTTGGCTGTGTATTTCGTTGCTTTCCTACATCGTGGTTCTGTTCATTGTGAAGGTGGATTGGGGAGACGTGCTGCACGGTCTGCTTGTTCCTCACTTCACATTTAAGAAAGCCACAATCGCAGCGTTGATTGCATTGTTTGGTACCACGATTTCTCCGTATCTCTTCTTCTGGCAGACCAGTGAAGAAGTGGAAGAGTTGCGAGAACATGGCACGACCACGCCGGATAAAGAACACTGGGGTGGTCACTTGCGTGCGATGCGTGGTGATGTGTTTGCCGGAATGTTCAGTGGAGTATTTGTGATGTTCGCCATCATGGTGACATCCGCTGCCACGCTAGGAAAAGCAGGAATTACCAAGATTGGAACTGCGGAAGAAGCGGCGATGGCATTGGAACCATTGGCGGGAAGCGCAGCGAAGTATCTCTTTGCAATTGGCATCGTGGGTACCGGTTTGTTGGCGGTTCCTGTTCTTGCAGGCTCCACCTCGTATGCGCTGGCTGAAACGTTCAGTTGGCGTGAAGGTCTCAGTCTCAAGATGTCGCAAGCCAAAGCGTTTTATGTCGTCATTGTCGGTTCAATGCTGTTGGGTCTCGGAATGAATGTGGCCGGGTTGGACCCAGTGCGTTCGCTCTATTGGTCGGCAATTCTGAACGGACTTGCAGCACCTCCGCTCATCATCATGATTCTCATCCTGTCGCGACGGAAGAACGTAATGGACGAGCATGTCAGCGGCCGAGTCTCCACAACTTTCGTGACGTTGGCAGCCGTGATGAGCTCGGCACTTCCTGTTGTCTATTTCCTCGCGAAGTAACTCACGACGAAATATTTAGTCAACGTGCAGTGGCTTTGCCAGACGCAATGTTGAAAGCTTGTCCGGTTCGCTCAGGCCTGCAAGAGCTAATTCGAAATCAGGAATCTCATACACCGCACCTTCATCGGTGATCATGATGAACCGACTGAATCGCGCAAGGAACGTGCGGTCGTGGCTGACAGCAATGACGGTTCCTTCGAAACCTTCGAGCGCCATTTCAAGTGCTTCCGACGATTCGATATCGAGGTTGTCAGTTGGTTCATCCAGCAACAACACGTTGTGGCCGGCCAATTCCAACATCAAAATCTCGAGACGCGCCTTTTGTCCGCCAGACAGAGTTTGAAACTCTTGCTTGGCATTTGTGCGAAGACCGTAACGAGCCAATGCGCCCATGGACTTTTGCTCGTCAATCAACTTGTCGCGCACGATGTCCACGCACTGTCGGCCCTTATATTCAGGACGATCATTGATCTGGTTGAACATGCCCACTGATGTGCGCGGTCCAAATGTTATGGAGCCAGTGAGGTCTTCGCTCTTGCCGTCTAATGCGTTGAGAAGGTGAGTCTTTCCTGTGCCGTTTGGGCCAATGAGGCCAACGCGCTCACCGAAGTGAATCTCATCCGAGAATGGCATGAAGAGCCCGCCAACAGCGACGCCTTCAAACTTCACCACGCGACGTGCAGAGTCGGCGCCTGTGAAGCGCACGAAAATTTGTTGGTCGGCAACAGGTGGGGGAGGTGGTCCGGCCTTCACGAACTTTTCCCACCGTGTTTCGGCACCATTTGCCTTTGTGGCGTTCTTGAAGTTTTGTGCAGCGCGCTGCTTCATGATCTTCATGTGATGAAAGAGACGACGCTCTTCGTCATTCCAGCGCTTGAGATCATCGCCCAACAGTTCTTGTCGCTTCTGACGTGCCTCAGGGAAAGTGGCATAGGAACCGCCATGTACCCAGCAACCAGAACCTTCGACGGCGATGATCTTTGTGGATACGCGCTCCAACAAGATGCGGTCGTGGCTCACCATGAGAATCGTGCTCTTGCACTTACGAATCTCATCTTCCAGCCATGCACGTGTGGGGATATCGAGGTAGTTGTCTGGTTCGTCCAAGAACAACACATCGGCACCAGAGTTCAACAACAAGTCGAGAACAAGACGCTTGCGTTCACCGCCGGACAGTTCACGAACGAGGCGGGATGCAAAGTCGGTGATGGGAGTTTTCACACTGCGTTGTGCTGCGGCAGCCCACTGAGTCTCTAGGTCATAACCGCCAAGGTCGCCCCAGTCGCCCAACGCTTCGGCGTATGCCATGCCATCGTCTTCGCCCGACATCATTGCTTTCTCGGCGGCGAAGAGACGTTTGCCGGCCTCGCGCAATGCAGGTGGAGCTACTTCGATCAACATGTCACGTAGGGCATCATCGGGGCTACTCATGCCCACGTCCTGCGTCATCTGCAGGAATGTTCCACCGATGCTGAATTCGCCGTCATCTGGTTCGTACTGGCCAGTGAGAATCTTCAGAATGGTGCTCTTGCCCACGCCGTTAGGGCCAACGATGGCAGCGTGTTCGCCGGGGGCAACGCCAAAGCTGACATCAAAAAACAGTTGCTCAGCACCTGGTGGGGAATAGGCAAGTTCAGAAACGGCGATGCTGCTCACGGCTTTCCAGTATGGCGACAACTATCGTCAATGAGGTGCCAAAACACGAGTCGAATCAGTTGCAAGCCGTGTTGTGGGATATGGATGGCACCATTGTTGATACCGAGCCCTATTGGTTCGCTGCCGAATACGCCATCGTCGCTGAGCATGGTGATTTCTGGAGCGACGAATTGGCGAAATCAGTCGTTGGTTTCGATCTTCTCGACTCGGGACGTTTCATGATTGAGCACGGTGGTGTTCGCTTGACGCCACATGAGATTGTTGAACTCATGCTTGACAGCGTGGTGAGCAATTTGAAGCGTGAAGTGCCGTGGCGTCCAGGTGCACGCGAATTGCTTGCAGACGTTCGTGCGGCAGAGATTTCAACTGCACTTGTCACGATGTCGTGGCGTCGTTTTGCAACTGAAGTTGTTGATGCATTGCCGACTGGTGCATTTGATGTGTCGGTCGTAGGAGACGATGTGGAGCGCGGCAAACCGCACCCAGACCCGTATCTCTTGGCTGCAGAACGTCTCGGCGTGGACATTACGAAGTGTGTCGCGATTGAAGATTCACCAACTGGTGTTGCGTCTGCATTGGCCGCTGGTGCATATGTTCTTGCGGTGCCACATCATGTTGATGTGCCAATGCGACACGATGTAGATGGTCGCATGATTCGCCGTGAGACTCTGGCGGGAATCACCGCTGCAGAGCTCGCATCATTTGTGCGCTAGCTCTCAAGTTCAGTGGTGTATTCCAACCACTCATTTTCTAAACGATCAATATCTGCTTGCACTTCCGCAAGAGAAACACTGAGCGCAGCAAGTTTCTCGTGATCGCCGCCGGCTTTTGCGATGGAATCTTCAAGATCAGCGCGACGCTTATTGCGCTTTTCTTGGTCCTTCTCGTTATTTGCGATGAGGCGATTCAAAGTGCTGGGCGTGCGCTTTGCCTTGGGCTTCTTCGCAGCAGTTTCTTGCACGGTGGCTGCGGCTTTCTGTGCACCTGTTCGTTGCGTCGGCATCGTGCGTTGTGAAGCCGGGCGTGCACTGCGCATCTTCAACCAAGCATCAACTCCGCCCACCATGAGGGAGGCAGCGCCGTCGCCATCAAGAGAGAAAATCTCTTCCACGGTGCGGTCGATGAAGGCACGGTCGTGGCTCACGACCAAAACGATGCCGGGCCAATCATCGAGGTAATCCTCCAGTGCGCGCAAAGTGTCAAGGTCAAGGTCGTTCGTTGGTTCGTCCAACAGCAACACATTTGGCTGTTCGATGAGAGTGAGCATCAATTGCAAGCGACGACGCTCGCCACCAGACAATGTGCCAATGGGTGCAAACTGCGCATCGCCGTCGAACCAGAAACGCTTCATGAGTTGCAGGTCTTCTAGCGACGGCGCGCCCTTATCGCCTGCGACTGCATCGCGTACGCGCTTACTGAGATCAAGGTCGCGACCCAGCTGGTCGTAGTAGCCCACCTTCACAGTGCGACCAATATCGATCGTGCCTTCAGTCGGTGTGAGGCGACCCGCAACCATGTCGAGCAATGTGCTCTTGCCAGCACCGTTTGGCCCCACGATTCCTAAACGATCGCCAGGTTCAAGTGCATGGTCAAACGGACGCAACACCATTGTGCCGTCAGGCCATGAGAAGCCGACGCCGTGAAACTCGATGCCCTTCGAGCCGAGACGCTTACTGCCGAGGTCAAGTCCCAACTCGCCTTGACGCGCCGGGCCATCTGCTTTTTGTGCGATGAGTGCCTCAGCAGCAGCAATGCGAGCCTTTGGCTTTGCAGTTCGCGCAGGTGCACCGCGACGCAACCATGCGAGTTCTTTCTTTGCTGCGTTCTTGCGCACTTGTTCGGCAGTTGCTGCATTCTCTTCACGTTCGGCACGCGCAGCAAGGTATGCGGCGTATCCAGAACCCGCATTGATGCCTTGTGGAATGTGTACATAGCCATTGCCGCGATCAAGTTCCAATACGCGGTTCGTTACTTTGTCCAACACGTGACGGTCGTGAGTCACCATGATGAGCCCGCCGTTGTACTTGGCTAACCACTCTTCAAGAAACGCAATGGCATCGAGGTCAAGGTGGTTGGTGGGCTCGTCAAGAATGAGGCAGTCCCATTCGCCCGAAAGCAACTGAGCAAGCGCAACGCGCTTTTGCTGACCACCTGAGAGTTCCTTGGTGTCGGCATCGCCCATGGAGCCCATGCCGAGTTTGTCGAGCATCGCATCGCCCTGCCACGTGCCGCCCACTGCATCACGCACAGTGCCCGCAGGAAGTTTGGGAATCTGCGGCAACACACCAATGCGCGCATTACGTCCGCGACGCACAACGCCTGCTTCGGGATCATCTTCACCCGACAACAAACGCAACAGCGTGCTCTTGCCGCAGCCATTCAGGCCCACAACGCCCAAGCGATTGCCTGTGCTGACAGTGACCGAGACATCGTTGAACAACGGACGCCCCGGACGCGAGGCGCGAAGGCCTTCTGCGTCAATCAGAATCATGTCAGTCCCTGCTGCCCGCGATAATCGGGGTGAGAGTTAACGATGGTTCGTCCGCTTCAAGGCGTTGTAAGCGGTAACGGCTTTGGAAGAGCGCAACCAATGCATCATCGCTACGACGAAGAATACGAATGCCACCAATTTCGCGCAGACGAGGTGCTGTTTCTTTGTCCGTGATGCGAATCGCCTGATAGTCGGCGCTGAGAATTTCAGTCGGTGCGTTGAACTCATGCGTGAGTCGATGCGCCAATACTTCAAACTGCAATTGACCAACAGCTGCAAGGATGGGGTCGGCATCACCCATGTCTGGGTCGCGCAACACTTGCACAACACCTTCTTCGTCTAGTTGTTGCAAGCCACGGCGGAACTGCTTGAACTTTGAAGAGTCAAGTGGACGAGCAGTTGCAAAAACCTCGGGAGCGAAACGGGGGAGAGCGGGAAACTGAATGCTCTTACCGGCGTGCAATGTGTCGCCAATCTGTAAGCCCGATGTGTTGACAAGGCCAATCACGTCGCCGGGGTAGGCCTCCTCGATTGTTTCGCGTTCGGAACCGAAAGCAGTTGTTGCGTACTTGGTGCCGACAGCCTTAGCGGTACGAGCACAATCAACATCCATGCCGCGCTCAAACTTGCCGCTACAGATTCGTGCGAAGGCAATGCGGTCGCGGTGGTTCGGGTCCATGTTTGCCTGAATCTTGAAAATGAATGCTGCGAAATCGCTTTCCAACGGGCGAGGATCTCCGTTGATGTCTTTGCGTGGCGCGGGTGCAGGTGCAAGGTCAACAATCGCATCAAGAATCATCTGAACACCAAAGTTGGTGAGTGCAGAACCAACGAACACGGGTGTGCTCTCACCCGCAAGGAAGCTTTCAAGGTCAACGTCTGCGCCAATTGCATCAAGAAGGCCAATGCCATCAAGTGCTTGCTGCCAAGCGGCGCCTTCTTCTTGCGCTGCAATCTCAGGGCTCACAACTTCTTCTGGGGCAATGGAAGCACCACGTGCAACGCGTGTGAAGCGAATGAAATCACCCGTGCGACGATCAATCACTCCGCGGAAATCGCCGGACTGACCAACAGGCCACGTTGCGGGAGTAGGACGCAAACCAATTTGCTGTTCCACTTCATCAAGAAGTTCCAATGGGTCGCGGCCAGGGCGGTCGTACTTGTTGAAGAACGTGATAACAGGAAGATTCTGCGAACGACACACCTCAAACAACTTCAGTGTTTGAGGCTCGATGCCTTTCGCAACGTCGAGAACCATGATGACGGCGTCAACAGCAGAGAGCACGCGATAGGTGTCTTCAGAGAAGTCACGGTGACCAGGGGTGTCGAGAAGATTGAAGATGCAATCGCGGTAGGGGAACTGCAACACGGTGGATGAAATCGAGATGCCACGTTGGCGTTCCATCTCCATCCAGTCAGAGGTGGCGGCACGACGATCTCCGCGAGCCTTCACGGCTCCACCCGTCTGAATTGCGCCCGCATACAGAAGGAACTTCTCGGTGAGGGTGGTCTTGCCCGCGTCAGGGTGAGAAATGATGGCAAAAGTGCGCCGGGAGGCTGCTTCGCTCAGGATTTCCGCGTTTTCGGACATCAGATAAGCCTACGGCTGGACCCTGCCCATCGCTTGAAAGTGCCCGAACAGATGGTGACTAATGTTTCGTCATGCCACCTGCATCGCGTTCCGCCAGAGTTGAGGATCTCCTCGACCAGATGACATTGGAGGAGCAGGTTGCATTGCTGGCCGGCGCCAACATGTGGAACACGGTTCCGAATGAACGGTTAGGAATTCCGAAGCTTCGTGTGAGCGATGGTCCCGCCGGTGTGCGTGGCAGCCGCTTTGATGGTCCCGCCTCTATGAACATTCCATGCAGTACAGCAATTGCTGCATCGTGGGACATGTCGCTGGTGCGTGAGGTGGGCGAGCTGTTGGGACGCGAATTGGAATCGAAGGGTGC
>CALBSD010000103.1 GCA_937927625.1 uncultured Actinomycetes bacterium
CGTCACCTTGAGTTGTACTTCGCTGCACCATGTAGCGGTCGTGTGTTGCACACGCTCAACATTCGTTTGTTCCCTGAGCAGCTCACGTACATCGTGAATCACGCAGAAGATGAAGTCATCTTCATTGACACGTCGATTTACGGATTGATTGAGCCATTGCTTTCCACATTCACCACTGTGAAGCATCTTGTTTTCATGAATGACGGCAAGGGCGAAGTGCCAACATCAGTTCCCGGTTTCCAGGTGCATGAGTATGAAACTCTGTTGGCTGCATCGAAGCCTGCAGTGTGGCCGTCAAACATTGACGAGAACCAAGCAGCCAGCATGTGTTACACCAGTGGCACAACAGGCAACCCCAAGGGTGTTGTGTACAGCCATCGCAGCACGTACCTGCACACCATGGGCGCAATGATGGTCGACTCGCTCGCTGCGCGTGAATCCGACATCATCCTTCCTGTCGTTCCGATGTTCCACGCAAACTCATGGGGCCTTGCACACGCAGGCGTTGCTTCTGGTGCAGACCTCATCATGCCTGGTGCAGATCTGTCAGGCCCTGCCATTGCAAATCTCATCGTGGAAGAAAAAGTGACTGTTGCAGCTGGTGTTCCCACTATTTGGATGGCAGTTCTTCCTGAGTTGAAGGGTCGCGATACATCTGCATTGCGTTCCATTCCGTGCGGTGGCTCTGCAGTGCCAAAGGCATTGAGTGAGGCGTACCGCGAGCAGACCGGCTTGCCTATCTTGCAAGCATGGGGCATGACAGAGACAAGCCCGATTGCAGCAGTGTGTGTTTTGTCCAAGGCTGATCAGTTGTTGCCACAAGAAGAGCAAGCTGAACTGCGCACAACTGTCGGACTCATCTCCTTCGGTGTTGAGATGCGTGTTGTTGAACCTGGCACGACTACGCCACAGCCGTGGGATGGCGAGACCAGCGGTGAGTTGCAGTGCACTGGCCCTTGGATTGCCGCGAACTATTACAACGATCCACGATCAGGTGAGAGCTTTGCCGAAGACGGCTGGTTGCGTACAGGTGACGTTGCGGTTGTCGACGCAAAGGGTCGCATTCGTTTGGTGGACCGCACAAAAGACCTCATCAAGTCCGGTGGTGAATGGATCTCTTCGGTAGACGTTGAGAATGAGTTGATGTCGCATCCAAAGATTGCAGAAGCTGCTGTCATTGGCGTTCCGCATCCGAAGTGGAGCGAGCGTCCGCTTGCATGCGTCGTGGTGAAGCCCGGCGAGACCTTGACCAAGGAAGAAGTGTTGGAGCACATCGCGCCATCACTTGCAAAGTGGCAGATGCCTGACGACGTTGTGTTTATTCCAGAAGTGCCAAAGACATCGGTTGGCAAGTTCTCGAAGAAGACATTGCGCGAGCAGTTCGAGAATTACGTTCTTCCGACTATCTGAATAATTGCGTTTCCTTCAGGTTTCTTAAAAAAATCCGATAGTTGGGTGCGGATGAACCTAATGTTCGTCGCATGAAGACACGGTTAATTGTTGAACATGGTCTGAGGAAGGCTGTAGCAAGCGTTGCTATTTCTGCATTTGTGATTTCTTCATGCGGAGGAAGTCAAACTGCGGCAAAACAATTCCCTGCAGGCTGGTTAATGGGGTGCACCGATTCGGTGAGAGATGTCCGCCAGATGTCAAGCATGGGAACCGCCCCTGAGAATGCTCTTCTAAGTGATGCTGCAGACATCAAGAATGTGGTTCTTGAGGTGCAAGATTCCGACAACAATGGAGATGAAGATTCTCTTGTATTTGTGATTCGTCTAAATGCTCATGAAGGGGAACATGAGGATTCTTACGTTTATGGTGGAATGCCAGGCTTAATCAAAGCTCGGGGAGGGGCGGGTACTTACAATTCCGCAACTTGGAGTGCAAAGCAATCTGCTGCGATCACTTTTACTCCAAAGTCTGGTCTAAAGAATTCTGTGATTCTTGAAATCGAATTGCGCGATGATGGGCCATATGGACATATTGATCTATTTGACGGAGGAATGATCTCAGAATTCGAAGCCACCTTTGAGAATGGTGAATTCTCAGGAAAGGTTCCGTTGAGCAAAATTAGCGTCACCTCACTAGACGATGTAAAGGTTGACACTTTTTCAAGTTGGAATATGTCCGGATTTGTTTTCTCTGATACGGATTCCACAAAGACTTGTAAGCAAGTCGCGAAGAAAAAGTCGAATTAAGAATCGTTACAAACGGCCAGAGTTGATGATGCTCTGCAAGAACTGCTGAGCACGTTCTGACTGTGGCGCTGTAAACACCTGTGATGGTGGGCCCATTTCGATGATATGTCCACCATCAAGAACACACACCACATCACTGGTGTCGCGTGCAAAGCCCATCTCGTGTGTTGCAAGGATGAGCGTCATTCCCGACGCCTTCAGCTCGCGCACGACGTCAAGTACTTCGCCCACAAGTTCAGGGTCGAGACTGCTGGTGATTTCGTCCAGTAAAAGAACCTCGGGCTCAATGGCAAGTGCTCGCACAATCGCTACGCGCTGCTGCTGTCCGCCAGAGAGTTGATCGGGATATGCGTCTGCTTTGTCACCAAGTCCGAAACGCTCGAGAAGTTCCGTTGCCTTTGCGCGCGCAATTGATTTATCGATGCCCAATGTGCGCGTGGGGGACAAGATGATGTTCTCCATCACTGACATGTGAGGGAACAAGTTGAAGTTCTGAAACACCATGCCAATGCGGCGACGTACTGGGTTTGCATCGAAGCCGGGGACGGAGATGTCGACATCATCAAGGAAGATTTCCCCGTCTTCAATCGGTTCTAACAAGTTGATGCAACGCAAGAGCGTGCTCTTGCCGGATCCGCTAGGGCCGATGAGCGTGACGACGGAACCTTCGGTGATATCGAGGGACACATCGTGCAGCACGATGTGATTGCCGTATGACTTCGAGAGTCGCCGAAGAGAGAGTTTGATATTGCTCATCGCACTTTGGTTCCTGTGGTGCGACGACGCTCACGTTCGATGAGGTAGTCGGTGGTGCGAGTGAGAGGAATTGTGATGCACAAGAAGATCACGGCCGCACCAATGAATGGCGTGAAGTTGGCGAACTTGGATTTATCGATGCCGGCTTGACGAAGGATCTCAATGGGGCCGATGAGGCTGACGAGTGCGACGTCTTTCTGCAAGCTGACGAGGTCATTCATCAGTGGTGGAACAACGCGACGAACAGCTTGAGGGATGACAACGAAGCGCATTGTTTGCCAGTTGGAGAGACCGAGCGAACGAGCAGCTGCACGTTGTGATTCGTGGACGCTTTCAATGCCTGCGCGAAAAACTTCAGCGACGTATGAGGCATAGGTGAGAACGAGGGCAACAGAACCCCACAGAAGCGGGCTATTCCAAGGACGATCCATGCCAAGGCCCGGGACGCCAAAACCGATGAGATAGATCCACAGGATGACGGGGACACCACGCATGATGTCGGTGTAGGCAATGGTGAGCGCACGCAAGGGGAAGAGTGCTGATGAGCGCGAGTTGCGCGCCATCGCAACAAGCATCGCGAAGATCAGAATGAGAGGTGCTGACCACGCGAAGATTTTGATGTCGAGAACAAATGCATGAAGCAGATTGGGAAATGACTCGCGGAATCGTTCGCCGTTAAAGAACGAATGGCGAACGCGATCCCATCGCGGCATCTTTGGGACGAGAATCACAATCGCGGTCACCACGATCAGCGAACTGACCGTAGCGACCGCGATGCTGCGACGTTTCCGTTTTTGTTCGTAGACAGCACGGCGACTGGTGGTGGTATCCATCTTCAATCAGTCGTTGTGCTGCGGTACGAGGCGTTACTTGATAACGGGGATTTCAGCCTTGCTGGACAACCAAGTCGTGGTGATCTCTTCAAGAGAACCGCTGGACTTGATTGCTGCAAGCGCTGTGTTCACGCAAGAAACAATTGGATTGTCAAGGTCGAAGACCAAGCCGAACTCGTCAGCCTTTGCTGTTGCATCTGCAGGGAACTGACCGAGAACAGATGAACCTTCGATTTCCACTGCTGACACGTAAAGAGCGGTGGGGAGGTCGAAGATTGCTGCGTCGATCTGCTTTGCTTCAAGAGCTGCCTTTGCGCCGGCGTTGTCGTCATATACGAATGGCTCGGTGTCTGGCTTGATCACATTGGTGATGAAGTCAAGGCTGGTGGTGCCAGCCTGCGCGCCCAACTTGAGCTTCTTGATTGCAGCAAGAGTGGTTGCACCCTTTGCAGCAGAGTCGGTGAGACCAACGATTGCCTGGTTGGTGGTGTAGTAACCATCACTGAACGACACGGTCTGCTTGCGTTCTTCGGTGATGGAGTACTGCTGCAAGTTGAAGTCAAAGTTCTTCTTGCCTGGCTGAATTGCCTCGTCGAATGTTGTGCGAACCCACTTGACGTTGGCATCGGAGTAGCCAAGTTCTGCAGCCACTGCGTATGCAACTGCGGCTTCGAATCCCTGCTTTGATTCTGGCTTGTCATCGATGACCCATGGGCCATATGCAGGTGAGCCGGTGCCGATGGTGAGAACACCGTCGTTAAGGGTCTTGCCAGCGGTGCACTCGTTGCCGGCGCCGCCTGCGACCTTTGCTGCCGCGGTGGTGTCGCCGGCAGACGAACCGCCGCATGCTGCAAGCAGCAATGCACCAGAAATAGAAAGTGTGAGCGCGATTTTGCGCATGATGATTCCTTTCGGAAGGGAATGGGCGAGGCAAATCCTACCTAGAGGTATTTCCGTCAACGAACTGCGCTCTTAGGGCAGAACGGGGGCGGTGTGGTCGTGCCGCGTCAGTCATAATGGGGCATGGCCCTTTTCGGACAAGTTCTCACGGCAATGATCACGCCGTTCGATGCCAATGGCGCACTCGACATCGCAGAGGCAATTCGTCTCGCGAAGTGGTTGCAAGACAATGGCAACGACGGTCTCGTCATCTCTGGCACCACGGGGGAGTCCTCGACTCTGACCGACCCAGAAAAGTTGGAATTGTGGGAGGCCATCATCGGCGCCGTCACGATCCCCGTCATCGCGGGCAGTGGTTCTAATGACACCGCTCACTCGGTGCACCTCACGAAAGAGGTCACCAAGATGGGTGCCGCTGGCATTCTCGCAGTCGGTCCGTATTACAACCGTCCGCCCCAGTCGGGCCTCATCGGCCATATCGAAGCAATGGCGAACGCAACAACGTTGCCTGTCGTTGTGTACGACATTCCGGTGCGCACTGGTCGCAAGATTTCTACAGAGTCACTTGCGTATCTTGCAAACAATGTGAAGAACGTGAAGGCGCTGAAAGATGCTGCGGGCAACCCAGCAGAAGCAGCAAACCTCATGGCAATGGTGCCGAAAGATTTCGAGTTGTACTCAGGCGATGACGGACTCACGCTTGCGTTCCTCGCGTATGGCGGTTCCGGCGTGATTGGTGTTGCAACTCACTGGAGTGCTCCAGAACATCAACTCATGATTAATGCTTTCAAGAGTGGTGATGTGAAGAAGGCTCGTGCCATCAACGACATCTTGTTGGAGAGCTACGCATACGAAACCGGTGATGCAAATCCAAACCCAATTCCTTCAAAAGTGATGATGAACGAACTTGGTTTCAACGTCGGTGTGTGTCGCTTGCCAATGGGGCCACCACCTGCTGGTCTTGAAGTGCGCGCTCGTGAGGTTCTTGCGAACCTCGAGAAGGCGCGTACCGCTCTTCGCGGCTAAACCATGGCAGCTTCCGTACGCATTTATTTCCTTGGCGGTCTCGGCGAGATTGGCCGAAACTGCATGGTCCTCGAGCAGGACAACAAGTTGCTTCTCATCGACTGTGGACTCATGTTCCCCGATGCCGACATGCATGGCATTGACTTGGTGTTGCCAGACTTCACGTTCCTCATTGAAAACAAAGATCGCATCGTTGGCTGTGTTGCAACACACGGGCACGAAGATCATGTAGGTGGTTTGCAGTTTCTTCTTCGTGAACTTGAATTTCCGATTTACGGATCTGCTGTCACCTTGGGCTTGGCACGCAATCGCATTGAAGAAGCAGGCCTGCTGAAGAACACGAGTCTCGTTACTGTCCGCGACGGAGAGCGCGTCAACATTGGGCCTTTTGATGTTGAGTTCTTGCCTGTCACGCACTCGGTGCCACATGCGCACGCAATTATCGTGCACACGCCGCAAGGTGTGATTGTTCACTCTGGTGACTTCAAGCTTGATCTCACGCCTGTTGATAATCGCCGCACGGATCTTGCGCGTTTGGGTGAACTTGCATCCACCGTTGGTATTCGTTTACTGATGTGCGATAGCACAAATGCTGAAGAGCATGGTCACGCGCCAAGCGAAAAGAGCGTGGGCGCTGTGTTGCGTCAACTGTTCTACGAACATCGCGACCGCCGCATCATCACAGCGTCATTTGCAAGCCACATTCACCGTGTGCAACAAGTGATTGAAGCCGCGCTTGATCACGGCCGAAAAGTGTGTCTCATGGGTCGTTCGATGCAGAAGAACATTGCGTTGGCAATTGATCTCAAACTGATTGATGTTCCAGCCTCAGCATTTGTCGATGTGGAACACGTGCACGATTACGCGCCGGAAGACATTTGCATTATCTCTACTGGCTCGCAAGGTGAGCCAATGTCGGCATTGTCATTGTTGTCGCGTGGTGAGAGCCGTTGGTTCAAGGTGGGCGAAGACGACACCATCATTCTTTCTAGCCATGCCATTCCTGGCAACGAAGGAAATGTGAATCGCGTGATCGACGGACTCATGCGTTCTGGTGCAAAAGTTGTGCACAGTGGCATTGCAGATGTTCATGCAACAGGTCACGCTCAAGCTGACGAGTTGAAGACGTATCACTCCATCCTTCGACCTGAATGGTTTGTTCCTGTGCACGGTGAGTTCCGCCACATGCGTGCGCACGCAGAACTCGCAGTCGTGATGGGCGCCGACAAGGACAAAGTGTTGCAAGCAACAGACGGTGATGTGTTGGAACTTTCCGATGACGGGCTCGCATTCGTCGACAAAGTGCCTGCGAGCTATTTGTTTGTAGACGGCATTGTGGGTGATGTGGGTCAGGGCGTTTTGCGTGACCGTCGCGTTCTTGCAGAAGAAGGCGTGGTTGTCATCGTGGCCACAGTCGATGCCGCTAATCACAAGGTGATCACCGGACCAGAAGTCATCACACGCGGCTGGGTGTATGCCCCCGAGGCTGACAGCCTTCTTGATGAGGCCGAGGCCCACATCGAGAAGCAACTGGTCAAGGCCCTTGATGACGGCATTAACGACATAGATGGCCTGGAGCGTGTGGTGCGCAAGGCAGCAGGGAAGTTCGTCAGCGATCGCACCAAGCGTCGTCCGATGATCGTTCCCGTGGTGATGACCACATAAATCAGCGTTTTTCGCTCAGAGCAGGGGTTTCGGGAGGTATCCCGAACGTCAGTTCACCCCACTAGTACCTTTTGAGTCATGTCTGGCAAGGGTTCTCGATCGTCTTCTGGCGGCTCTAAGGGGTCGTCCCGTGGGGCAGTGAAGACCCCACCAAAGGGCAACAAGCGCCCCGCAGCAAAGTCTTCCAAGGCAAAGGGCAACGTCGACTCGGCTGCCCGTGAGGTCGTGCGTGGCCGCGAGGTGGAGTTCTGGGGCATTGGCCTCATCAGTTCGGGCATCGTGTTCGTGCTTGCCATGTATTTGCGCATGGCCGGTCCACTTGGCCGTGGCATCGACACCACCTTTGGCTGGTTGCTGGGTCTTGGCCGTTTCGCTCTCCCTGTTGTCGTCGTGGGAATTGGCGTGGCAATGGTGCGCCGTCGCAGTGTCGAGCATCGTGTTCGTTTGGCGGTTGGTTGGACTGTTGTTGTCCTCGCCATTCTTGGTTTGTTGCACGTCATGAACGGCGCCGACAAGATCGTCGCGGACGTTGATGCCATGTCTCAAGCTGGTGGTTGGTTCGGCGCTGTTATTGGCGAGCCACTTCGTTCGACCCTCAGTTGGGCGGGTGCATGGGTTGTTCTCTTGGCTGTCGGTATCGCTGGTGCCATGTTGGTCACCGATACAACGCTTCCGGAACTCATTGTCATCGTTCGCACCTGGAGCGCAAAGGTGTCCGGACCTGCGAAACAAGCTGCACGTACCGCGACAACTAATCGTGACACTGGTTCGTTGTACGACGAGTTCTTTGAAGAGCCAGGTCAAGAACCTGCGCAGAAGAAGTCTCGTGTCAAGAAACCATCTATTTATGACGCAGCAGATGATGCAGACCTTGTGCCGGAGAAGCCAAAGGCATCGCGACGCAAGGCTGAACCTGCACCTGCTGGTACGCCAGAGTTCGTGGGCAAGCCTGGTTCAAAGAACAAAGCAGGCGACGACGAAGAGTCAACGCCATCAGTTCCTGCAAAGCCGGGTTCGTGGTCGTTGCCACCTCTGAACTTGTTAGGTCAAACCGAAACATTCCAGGTCGATAAGGCTCGCGTTGCAGAACGTGGTCGTTTGCTGCAAGAAGCGCTTGCATCTCACGGTGTCGAAACTCGTCTCGTTGGTCTCACTGTTGGTCCAACTGTTACTCGTTTTGAACTTGAACTCGGAACTGGTGTGAAGGTCGCAAAGATCACCAGCTTGAACCGTGACATTGCATATTCCATGGCCGCCACTGACGTTCGTATTTTGGCTCCTATCCCGGGCAAGTCTGCTGTGGGTGTTGAAGTGCCAAACGAAGTGCGTCAATTGGTGTCGTTGGGTGACCTCATGGTCAGCGCCGAAGCACGTGCCGCAACACATCCACTTGATGTTGCTGTTGGTAAAGACATTGCGGGCCGTGCAGTATTCGTAAACCTCGCTGCAACGCCTCACATGCTTATCGCTGGTGCAACAGGTGCCGGTAAGTCCAGCGGTATCAACTCGATTCTCACGTCGCTGCTCATGCGCAGCACGCCAGAACAAGTGCGCCTCATTCTGATAGACCCGAAGCAAGTGGAAATGGGTCAATACGCCCGATTGCCACACCTTCTCACTGCACCAGTGACCAACCCCAAGAAAGCTGCAAACGCACTTGGTTGGGCAGTGAAGGAAATGGAAAACCGCTACGACACATTGGTGGAAGTGGGCTTCCGTGACATTGGTGGCTTCAACGCAGCATTCGACAAGGGCGAAGTGAACGACCCGAACGATGAGCATGCAAAGAAGTACCAGCGAATGCCGTACATCGTTGTTGTGGTTGACGAATTAAACGACCTCATGATGGTTGCTGCGCGTGACGTGGAAGAGTCCATCACGCGTATCGCGCAGAAGGCACGTGCTGTGGGTATTCACCTCATCGTTGCAACGCAGCGACCCAGCGTGAACGTGATCACTGGCGTGATTAAGGCAAACATTCCTGCACGTATGGCGTTCGCAGTCAGCAGCCTCACCGACAGCCGAGTCATTCTTGATCAGCCCGGAGCTGAAAAGCTTGTGGGTAAGGGCGACATGTTGTTGATGCCTGGCAACACGAATGTGCCGCAACGTATTCAGGGTTCATGGGTGGAAGAAGAAGAGGTGCGCAAGGTTGTTGCGCACTGGCGTCGTCAGGCTCCCGAAGTTGTGTACGTATCTGGTGTTGAAGGTGATGATCCAGGTGCTGCCGGTGGTGGTGCGTCGTCGTACGGCGGTGGCAGCAGCGACGGAGACGATCTCATCATGCGTGCAATCGAACTTGTTGTGCGATCCGGAATGGGTTCCACATCAATGTTGCAGCGCAAACTCTCTGTGGGCTTCGCCCGTGCAGGTCGCATCATGGATGAACTGGAAGAACGAGGAATCGTTGGACCATCGCAAGGCTCAAAGCCTCGCGAAGTTCTCGTGAGTGTCGAGGAATTCGAAAACGAAGGATAGACAACAATGGCTTCAGCATTAACGCAAGTATGTGACGGACTCAGATTTCCCGAAGGGCCTGTGGCGATGCCTGATGGCTCGGTCATCCTGACGGAAATGTTCGGTGCGTGCCTCACGCGTGTTGCGCCAGATGGCACCAAAACAAAAGTTGCCGACATTGTCGGTTTGCCTAATGGTCTTGCATTGGGTCCTGGCGGATTTCTCTACCTGTGCAACAACGGTGGTGCATTCACTCCATTAGAGATCTCCGGTCTCACATTGCCAGGGGAGTTTGATCCGTCGAAGTACATCGGTGGTCGTATTCAGAAGGTGAACATCGATACCGGCGAAGTCACCGATCTCTACACGCACTGCGGTGACATTCCGTTGCGCGCGCCAAACGACATCGTCTTTGATGAGCATGGTGGTTTCTGGTTCACGGACCATGGCATTCGTCATGAACGAAATGCAGACCGCACCGGTATTTATTACGCAAAGGCCGATGGTTCGTTTATTGAAGAAGTCGTCTTTCCAGTGGATTCACCGAATGGCATTGGTCTCTCACCTGCGGGAGATCGCGTGTATTGGGCAGAGACGCACACGGGCCGCGTGTATCAACGCGTGGTCACATCTCCAGGCAAGGTTGCTCCCATCGCTGAAGTGCCCACCATGTTGTGCGGACTTCCGGGATATCAATTGTTTGACTCATTGGCAGTGGATGGCAACGGCAACATCTGTGTGGCCACGTTGGTTAATGGCGGTATCTCAGTGATTTCTCCCGAGGGTGAACTCATCAATTTCATCGAAGTAGACGACCGCATCACCACGAATATCTGTTTTGGAGGCCCTGACTATCAAACGGCCTTCATTACGGCATCAAGTACTGGCCGTTTATTGAAGATGGAATGGCCATACAAGGGGCTGAAACTCCACTGGCAGTAGGCTCGTCTCGATGGGGCAGAAGTTCTACATAGAGACATTGGGTTGCCCCAAGAATCAAGTCGACTCCGAAAAGATCATTGGCACATTGCTGGCCGATGGCTTGACGGCAACAGATGACCCTTCAAAGGCCGACGTTGTTGTCGTCAACACCTGTGCCTTCATCGATGAAGCGCGCAAGGAGAGCATCGATACGTTGCTCACTCTTGATGACCAGCGCAAGCGTTCGTCACGTCTCGTCGTCACTGGTTGCATGGCAGAGCGTTATGGCGACGAACTGGCAGAAGCTCTCCCTGAAGCAGACCAGATTGCTGGCTTCGGTGTACCCATCCAGATTGGTCGCAAGCCCATCAAGGTCACGGGCGAAGTGCCAAAGTTCGACCTCTTGAATCTTCCTCGTCCCAAGTCATCTGCACCATGGGCGTACATCAAGATCGCAGAAGGTTGCGACCGTAGCTGTGGCTTCTGTGCGATTCCATCGTTCCGTGGACCACAGGTCAGCCGCGATGTGTCTGCCATCCTCGCTGAAGTCGAACAGGTCGATGTTCGCGAAGTAGTTCTTGTTGCGCAAGACCTCGCTAGCTACGGCAAGGACCGCCCCGACGAACTTGGTGCGGGCTCCATCGTGCAGCTGGTGCGTGATGTGTCCAGCATGGTTGATTGGGTGCGCTTGTTGTATCTCTACCCAAGCGATTTGTCCGATGAACTCATCGACGCAATCCTCGCAACGGGTGTTCCGTACTTCGACCTCTCGCTGCAGCACGTTTCGAAAGAGCACCTGCGTCGTATGCGTCGTTGGGGAGACAAAGATCGTTTCCTTGAGCGCATTGCTCGTATTCGTTCCATCGAACCGAATGCGACATTCCGCAGCAACTTCATTGTGGGTTACCCCGGTGAGACCGAAGAAGACCATGACCAGTTGCTCGACTTTGTTCGTGAAGCACAGCTTGATTGGTGTGGATTCTTCTCGTTCAGTCCGGAAGACGGCACACATGCGTTGTCGTTGCCGAACCACGTCGAAGAGTCCCTGATGAACGAGCGTTTGTCGGAACTTCGTGAGATGCAAGACAACATCACGGCAGAACGTCGCGACGCATTGTTGGGTGAAACCATTCAGGTGCTTGTCGACGAGCCAGGTATCGCACGTTCATTCCGTGAAGCACCAGAGATTGACGGTGTGGTGCAAGTGCCCGAGACCCTTGAAGTCGGTCGTTTCCACTCAGTAGTGGTGGAGCAAGTTTTTGGTCCCGATCTGATCGCGGTTCCTGCAGAGGGCAACAATGCCGGTTGATGAGACAGCAATCGTGACGTGGGCCAATATGGTCACCGTTTTGCGCGTGCTCGCATCGCCGTTTCTTTTCCTCATGATTCCAGATGAGCGTGTGGGCTCATGGGCTGCATTGGCAGTATGGATTCTTTTGTGCAGCAGTGATGGCTTTGATGGCTACTTGGCTCGTCGCCACGGCATTACTCGTAGTGGTGCATTCCTTGATCCACTTGCAGACAAGATTTTGGTTCTCGGTGCGATGTTCACATTGGTGAGCCGCGATGTGTTCTGGATTCTTCCTGTGGTCATCATCGCGGCGCGTGAGATTGCAGTCAGTTTGTATCGAGTCTTTGCTGGTTCAAAAGGTGTTTCGATGCCAGCCAGCAAGTTGGCAAAGGTGAAGACAGTGATGCAGCAATTTGCAGTCGGCTTTGCCCTCATGCCTGCCACCATCAATAACGCCACGTGGACATTCACCATTTGTATGTGGGTGGCCGTGGGGCTCACTTTGGTGAGTGCCGCGCAATATGCGCAACGTGCACTTGTCTCTGCAAAGTGAACACTGAATTCACCCCTGAACAAGTCGAGGCGATTCAACGTCGCACACTTCGCACGCTCACTCTCGGTCAAGTAGTTGGTGCCGCCGCTCTTTCATCATCGGTCACGGTTGGTGCGTTCGTTGTTCAAGAAATTCTCGGTGACAAGACTCCGTGGGGCGGCATAGCGACTGCAACAACAACTGTCGGTACAGCAGTGATGGCGCAAGTGTTGTCGCGCTTCATGATGCGCAAGGGTCGCCGCCCCGGATTGCAATCGGGCTATGCCTTGGCTACTGCGGGCGCATTGATTGCAGCGGTTGGTGCGCAAACGTCCACCCTCGTTGTCTTCCTCCTGGGGTTGTTCCTCTTCGGAAATGGACAGGCGGCAAACCTCTTAGCGCGCTACACCGCAACAGACCTTGCACATCCAGACCAACGTGGCCGTGCGATGTCGCGCATTGTGTTCGCATCCACTTTCGGCGCAGTGTTTGCGCCAATGTTGATCGGCCCTGCTGAAGCCGCGGGAGAGAACTGGTTTGGCCTGCATAAGTACACCGGTCCGTGGTTGTTGTCGGCTTCGGTGTTGTTCCTTGCGTTCTGCAATATCTCGTTGCAGCTGCGCCCCGACCCGCTGGTGGTGTCGGGTGGAATTCGTGTGAAGTCAGATGCGAAGTTGCCCAGCATCTCGCAGGCGTTGCGCATCATCATGTCCTCGTCAACTGGTCGACTTGCGCTCGCCAGCATGGTGGTCTCGCAGTCGGCAATGGTGGCCATCATGACGATGACTCCGGTGCATATGAAGCTGCATGGCCACGAAGGCATCAGTCAGTTCGTTGTCTCATTACATATTGCGGGCATGTATGCCTTCAGCCCATTTGTGGGCAGGTTTGCAGACCGAAAAGGAACGATTGCTGCGGTGTATGTCGGTGCCGTCACATTGGTGGGCGCGACAGTTCTCTCGGCGCTCAGTGGTGAATCCGCCATCATCTTGTTCCCCGCATTGTGGTTGTTGGGCATTGGCTGGAACTTCGGCCTCATCGGTGGTTCATCCATGCTGTTGGAATCCGTGTCTGATGAACAGCGCGTCACCGTGCAAGGGTCTGCAGACCTCATGATGAGTTTCTGTGGCGGCATGGCTGGGCTGTCGTCGGGCTTCATCCGTCGTGCTGTTGGGTATCACATGCTGTCGGTCGCTGGATTAATTTTTGTGGGCTTGTTGTTGGCATATGCCACGTACATGCGCACTCGTCACAAAGTTCTGTTGGAGGCAGCCTCATGAAGTGCAACGTTGTAGCCGTCGGTACAGAACTTCTTCTCGGACAAATTGTTGATACAAATTCGTCTTACATCGGCGAGCAACTTGCTGCCGTCGGTATTGCTTCGCATTTGCAACTCAAGGTGGGGGACAACCTTGATCGTGTTGTTGAAGCGTTCACCATCGCGTTGAAGGACGCCGATGCCATCATCGTGTGCGGTGGACTTGGACCAACGCACGACGACCTCACGCGCGAAGCCATCGCACAAGTGATGGGTGTTGATCTTGTTCACAACGAATCTGTTGCCGCGGTCATTGAAGAACTCTTTACGCGTCGCGGTCGTCGTATGGCGGCAAACAACTTGCGCCAAGCAATGGTGCCTGTGGGCGCAGAAATCATCGAACAAACGCGTGGCACAGCGCCAGGCCTCATTTGCCCAGTAGGCCACAAAGTGATTTATGCAGTGCCTGGCGTGCCGCACGAGATGCAAGACATGTTGGCGCGCGCCGTGTTGCCCGATCTTCTTGCGCGAAGTGGCGAGAAGGCCGTCATCGCTAGTCGTGTGTTGCGTACGTGGGGCGAGTCAGAGTCGGCGCTCAATGAACGTCTCGATCCCGTCATTGAAGAACTTGAAGAAATCGGCAACCCCACGCTTGCGTTTCTTGCCAGCGGTTGGGAAGGCATCAAAGTTCGCCTCACTGCTAAAGCAGACTCGCAATGGGAAGCCGACGAATTGTTGTCGCAATGGGAAACCAAAGTGCGTGACCTCGTCGGCGACGTTGTATTTGGTGTCGATGGCGAAACGATGGAGTCAGTCGTACTCGGCTTGTTGCAAGAACGTGGCTGGACTCTTGGTGTTGCTGAATCCGTGACAGGCGGTTTGGTGGGCGGTCGCATCACGAACGTGCCGGGGTCATCGTCGGTGTTCCGCGGTGGTGTGATTAGTTATGCCAGCGAGGTGAAGTTTGATGTGTTGGGTGTTGACCGTGGACCAGTCGTGTCCGAAGAAGCCGCTGTGCAGATGGCGCTTGGCGCTCAACGCGTCATTGGTAGCGATGTGGCCATCGCTCTCACCGGGGTAGCAGGACCAGACGAACAGGACGGACGTCCTGCAGGCACCTTGTGCATCGGTGTGGCTTTGCCCGATGGCAGCACTTTCAGCATCACCAACACGCTCCCAGGCCTTCGAGATCAGATGCGAATGTTCAGCGTCATCACGGCACTGTCGTTCTTGCGGGGCATTCTGCTGAATACAACTTCTTAAATCTGCGCGTGCACGATGGTGTCGACGTTGAATCCTTCGGATCGCATCTCATTGAGGAGTTCCTCTAATGATTGTGAAATCTCGGCTTTAGAGATTGTGAATTTACGCCCGAATTGAACGCGGTCATAGAGACGTTCAGTCACCTCGGACATTGGAATGCCTATTAGGGGGTGGCTATGCATGCTGGCCTTAACTCCTTTGAGAAGGATGGACAGAAGTTCGCTCTCTGCAATATCTTTTACAGATTTTCCTTCTTGATACTGGCCATAGGCGTCCTTTATCTGAATAATGAATTCCATGACGTTGACGGTCGGTCCAAGCATTTCAATTTTGTCAACGAACTTTCCAGCATGTTGATGTAGGAATTTTCCAACTGCAACTTCGCCAAATACCTCGGTGACAATTTTGTTGAATTCACTCTTGGTTTGGTCGCTTGTTTTGCGCGGCCCTAGATCTAACTGAAGAAGTAAAAGTGCAATATCTTCTACTGATTCAACTTGGGGAGTTGTTGGATGTCGTCGCAGCCAAGTTTCGATTTCAGACAACTGGGGAAATTCGTAGAGTTCCTCGCTTAGAGTCATTTCATCATTGCAATCGTCAGAGCAATAGCAGCAAGGGCAGCATTGCAGGCAGCAAAGACGTAAGCACGCTGAACGATGGTTTGCGTGGATGTCTCTACTTCTTTGCAGCGCGATTCGATTGCTTGGCAGGTTTGAACAAGTTGAGTTGCGGCGCGAAGTTGCTCGCCCACGGCATCAACCTTGGCGCGATTGTCCACCATCTCATTGAAGAGGCCGACAAGGACTTGCTCCATTTTGCGATCAATGTCCTCGGTATGTTCCAGCAATTCCTGCACCGTTGGTGCTGAAAGTCGATTCTTGATTTTGTCCCAGGATTCAGAAGCCATAGGAACTATTTATCAGACCTTGGAGACCCCTTTGAGCAACGCGCTGAGGGGAATGGGGCTGAAATGTGCTCTGTAGAGTGGCAGCATGCCCCCGTAGCTCAGTTGGATAGAGCAACGGACTTCTAATCCGCAGGTCGCAGGTTCGATTCCTGCCGGGGGCGCCACTTGACTTGCACTCAATGACGGTCGTGAATCTCGGCAGTTCTTGCTGAATTAACATTTGTTCATGAGTCTTCTGGAATCTGGCGAGAATCACACCCCTTGGCACTTACGTGACAACTGGGAACCGATGCAGGTGGAGATCACGAGTACTGATCTTCAAGTCGATGGTGTTATTCCGCCCGAACTGAATGGCATGTATGTCCGCACCGGCCCTAACCCTGCTTCGGGCGCATCACCACACTGGTTCTTTGGTGATGGCATGTTGCACGGTGTGCGCATCCGCGACGGCAAAGCGGAGTGGTATCGCAACCAGTACATCAACACACCCAATGTTGCGCGCGCTCGCAATCTTCCATTTGAGTCCACTCCAGAACTAGGGCGAGGAACTGGCAACACGCACGTGCTTCCACACAACGGAACACTGCTCGCGTTAGAAGAAGGTCATTGGCCCTGGAAGATTGACAGCAATCTGCAGACACTGGGATATGAAAACTATGGCGGCGAATTGACATGTTCAATGACTGCGCATCCGAAAATTTGCCCCATCACCGGAGACCTGCTGGCGTTTAGCTATTTCTCTTTCGAGCCGCCATATGTTCATTACATCCGTGTCGGTGCTGACGGAAAATTGAAGCAGCTTGATCCCATTGATGTTCCCAACATGGTGATGATGCACGACTTCAACATCACGCAGAACAATGTGATCTTTATGGACCTTCCTGTCGTGTTTGACCTGGGTGAACTTGCGAATGGATTCCCCTTCAAGTTCAACCGTGATGCAGGTGCTCGCCTTGGTGTGATGCCACGTGATGGGCGGGGTGGTGATACTCGCTGGTTTGAAATTGATCCGTGTTACGTATTCCACCCGGTGAATGCCTATGACGATGGCACAAACATCGTGATTCATGTTTCACGACAGAACGAAGCGTTCGGTTCTAGTTCTGATGACTACGCGGAAGTCGGACGGTTGTACAAGTGGACGATTGACACGGTGACGGGGAAAGTGTCCGAAGAGATGGTGGATGATCGCCCCGGAGATTTCGGTCGTGTCAACGACAAGTACTTGGGTTCAAAAGCACAGTTCGCATACCTCATGTCTTTGGGTGGTGAAGGCAATTCGGAAGAGCCCGTATACGGAAACTCTTTGTGGAAGTACGACCTGGCGACGGGGCAGTGCTGGGAACATCATCTGGGTGTAACGACACGTGGCGGAGAGCCGGTGTTCGCACCATCTTTGCCCAATGGTGCCGAAGACGAGGGCTACGTGATGACGATTGTGCATGACACTGCCACCGAGAAATCCCGACTTGTCATCATTGATGCACAGAATTTCAGTTCCCCTCCCGTGGCAACGGTTCACTTGCCCCAACGCGTTCCGTATGGTGCTCACGGCAGTTGGGTTCCCAGCGGCCTTATCCCCATGTAAATGAGTCCGTGAGGAGGGTCAATCAGGCTCAAATTGAGGCTTTCCCACCCCAAACCCTTACAATTGCAGGGTGGATTTTAAGAAGGGTGACATCGTCATCTACCCCCAGCACGGCGCTTGCAAGGTCATAGACCCGAAGAAGAAGCAAGACCCATTCGGTACGGGGAAGAAAGAGGACTACCTCATTCTCGAAACCATCATCAACGAGATGACCTTGCGCGTTCCTGTCGCAAAGCTCGATGAAGTCGGCGTGCGCCCACCGGTGTCACCTGACGAACTCGAAGACCTCGTGGCAGTTCTTTCGAAAGCCGATCCTCGCGTTCCCAGCAACTGGTCACGCCGTTTCAAGAACCACCAGGAAAAGCTCAAGAGCGGCGACGTGTATCAGGTTGCTGAAGTTGTTCGTAACCTCGCAGCCCGTAACCGTGATGCTTCGCTGTCCGCAGCAGAGCGCACCATGTACGAGCGCGCACGCACCAACCTCATCTCTGAAATTCAGCCAGCGCTGAAGGTCACCAAAGAAGAGGCCGAAGAGTTCTTGAACAAGGCTCTCGAAAAGGGTGTCTTGAAGCCTGTGAAGGCTGCCAAGAAGAAGGTCGAAGCTGAGCCAAAGCCAGCTGACGACGAAGCAGAAGACGACCTGTAGTCACATGGCCCGCGTTGGGTTTTGCGGTCTCGGAGTCATGGGGTTTCCCATGGCCGGACATCTCGCGAAGAACAATCACGAAGTCGCTGTCTACAACCGCACCGGTGCACGCGCACTTGAATGGGTCGCTGCGCATGGTGGGCATGCCTTCCCAACTCCTGGCGAAGTTGCAGCAGAAAGCGACGTTGTTTTCCTATGTGTCGGCAATGATGACGACGTTCGTCAAGTGATGTTGTCGGAAGGTGGCGTTCTTGACGGTGCACACGAAGGCTTGATCGTTGTTGATCACACAACCACTTCAGCAATCCTCTCTCGCGATATGCATCAGTCATGCGCAGCACATGGCGTGACGTACATCGATGCTCCAGTCTCGGGTGGTCAAGCTGGAGCAGAGAACGGCGCACTCACCGTGATGTGTGGTTCGGTCGAAGCTGCAGAGTTTGAAGCAGTGGCAGAAGTAATTGGTGCGTATTCGCGTGCATGTGTGCGACTCGGTGGTGTGGGTGCAGGCCAACTCGCAAAGATGGTGAACCAGATTGCAATCGCGGGTGTGGTGCAGGGACTGTCAGAGGCTCTTGCATTTGCGCAGCATGCTGGACTTGATGCGCATGCAGTTGTTGATGTGATTTCCAAAGGCGCAGCACAGAGCTGGCAGATGGAAAACCGTGGTCACACCATGGTGGACGACAAGTTCGACTTTGGTTTTGCAGTGGAATGGATGATTAAGGACTTGGGCTTCTGTATTGAAGAAGCACAACGCAATGGTTCACAAATTCCCGTCGCCGACCTTGTGCTGGGGTATTACAAAGAACTTGCCGCAGACGGCGGTTCGCGTCTTGACACCAGCAGTCTGATTCGCCGCTTGCGATAACTACATCAATTCGGCAATGAATGCCGAACGAATTAGATGCGCTCGATAATGGTGGCTGTTCCCATGCCGCCACCGGTGCACATGGTGATGAGGCCGGTCTGCTTATCCTGGCGCTCCAATTCATCCACAAGTGTGCCGATGAGCATTGCGCCCGTTGCACCAATGGGGTGACCCAATGCCATTGCGCCGCCGTTGACGTTCACTTTTGCAGGATCAACGCCAGTGTCCTTGAAGAACTTCAGGACAACTGCAGCGAATGCTTCGTTGACTTCGAAGAGATCGATGTCGTCGAATGTCATGCCGGCCTTCTTGAGAACAAGCTTTGCTGCTGGTCCAGGAGCGGTGAGCATGATGACAGGCTCGGTGCCTGCAACGGCACTCATGATGATGCGTGCGCGTGGCTTGAGCCCGTGTGCCTTTGCATAGTCAGGTGATGTCACGAGAACTGCGGCGGCACCGTCAACAACACCCGAAGAGTTGCCGCCGTGGTGCACGTGATTGATCTGCGAGATGTGTGGGTAGGCGAGACGTGCGGTCTCGTCAATGGAGAGGCCTTCAGGGTCCTTCTTGTATCCGCCCATGCCTTCGAAGCTGGGGGACAACTTTGCAAGGTCGGCAAGAGTGGTGCCTGCGCGTGGATGTTCATCAACAGCAAGCGCGAGTGTGCCGTCATTGTTCAAGATGGGGATGAGTGAGCGTTCGAAGCGACCTTCGCTAATTGCGATGGCTGCACGGCGCTGGCTTTCTACTGCCAGTGCGTCGCACTCTTCGCGAGAGAAACCTTCAACCGTTGCGATGAGGTCTGCAGAGATTCCCTGAGGAACCATGTTGTACTGGTCGCGAAGGTGCGCGTTGTTGGCGGTGAAACCATCGACGTGCATGGGTGATGGGCGAGACATGGACTCAACGCCACCTGCAACAACGATGTCTTGCATGCCTGAGAGCACGCCCATCGCTGCGAAGTTCACTGCTTGCTGGCCTGAACCACAGAAACGGTTGAGGGTGACACCAGGGGCCTCAATGGACCAGCCAGCATCAAGAGCAGACATGCGAGCGATGTCCATGGAGTGGTCGCCACTGCCGGCGCCACAACCCATGACAACGTCGTCCACCTCTGCGGGGTCGAATCCAACGCGGTCGCGAAGGCCATTCAGCACCTGAGCAAGGATGCGCTGTGGATGCACATTGTGCAGTGCGCCAGTCTCTTTGCCCTTGCCCCGTGGTGAGCGGACTGCATCAATGATCCAAGCTTCGCGTTCCATGTTTCCTCCATCTTCGTGGCTTCTGCAGCCAACCCCCATGTGGGCTAAACCTTATGACACGGCATTTATAGCTGAGTCATTGGGGGTGTGGAATGGGCCAATTTGAGACATTGGAAGTATCGATTTCGGGAGAAATCGGCTCTATCCAGTTGAACCGGCCTGGTCAACTCAATGCGCTGTCACGCCAGACATTGCAGGATTTGGCTGCGGCTGCACAGTGGTTCGATGACCAGAAGCACGTGAAAGTTGTTGTGGTTTCAGGACAAGGTCGATCCTTCTCTGCGGGGTTCGATCTCAATACTTTTTCAACACCCGATCCCAACTATTCAACACGCGACATTGCCGACATCGGGCGAATGATGGCTGAGGCGATCTACGACATGA
>CALBSD010000104.1 GCA_937927625.1 uncultured Actinomycetes bacterium
ATCGCTGCTCACCAAGGCCTACAACTCTGGCGTGATTGTTGAAGACGAAATCTTCATGGAAGGCATTGAAGAGGATTGCCGCATGATGGCGATTCCTGTGGTGTTTGAAGGCCGACCCATTGCCGTGATGACACGCGAATGGTCGCGCCGCACCGGACGTCAACCTGGCGAGCTGGAACGTACATATCTCGACATGTTTGATCGCTTCGCTGAGATGATCATCAAAGGCGACTTCCCATTTGCTGGTCGCGTGGCCGACAGCAGCGTGGCACCACGCGTGGGTGACGGTGCAATTGTTCTCGATGCCGACTCACGTATTCGTTACGCATCGCCCAACGCAACATCTGCATTGCATCGCGTGGGCATCAGTGCAAACGCCGTGGGCCAAACACTTGCTGAACTCGGCGTCATTGATTCCTCCGTGCGCCAAGCGTTCGAACGTCAAGAACCAGTGGTGGAAGAGTTCGAACAAACAGGTGATGTCACGCTTCTCACACGTTGCATTCCTCTCGTGCTCTCTGCCGATGGCAAGAACGAAGTCACCGGTGGGCTCATGTTGTTGCGCGACGTGTCAGAACTTCGCCGTCGCGATCGATTGATCCTTTCCAAAGACGCCACGATTCGCGAGATTCACCACCGCGTGAAGAACAACTTGCAGACCATCTCTGCTTTGTTGCGTTTGCAGGGCCGCCGTTTGGAATCTGCCGAGGCGAAAGCTGCCGTTGCGGAATCCGTTCGTCGTATTCGCACCATTGCTCTCGTTCACGAAACCTTGTCGCGCGAACCGGGCGACGATGTGGCCTTCATCGAGATTGTTCGTCCTCTTCTTCGTCTCGTGGAAGAAAGCTTGCAGTCGCCCGATCGTCCGATGCGCTTCACGGTCATCGGTGATGGCGGACGTTTGCCCGCAACGGTTGTGACGCCGTTGTCGGTGGTGCTCACCGAGCTTCTGCAGAACGCAGTGGACCACGGGTACCCCGAAGGTGATGGCGGTGGCACCGTGGTGGTGCGCCTGAACGTCGAAGACG
>CALBSD010000105.1 GCA_937927625.1 uncultured Actinomycetes bacterium
GCGCCACTACGAAGCCCAATGAAAACAGCCAGCGATGCAATGAGTCCGATGACATGAGGCCCATGAGTATGAATGTCCACCATGTTGCGGCCAGTAAAGGAGGCATCACCCACGAGGCCCGAAAGGAAGAGAATTGCTCCGCCGCCTAGAAAGGCAGCCAGATAGACCCGATAAAGGGCATCAAACCATTCCATATCTTCCACGCGATGTTTGCGGCGGTCAGAGCGCATGGCGCGGAGGGCATCGATGCCGATGGTCGCAGAAGTCACCTTTCAATCCTGCCACTCTCATGCCCAAACGGGCGCAAGAATGGAGGGATGAACTGCGACACGGTGCAACTTTTCAGCGCTTTGTTGGGTGTTGCGACCCTTATCGGAGGCCTAGTCACTCTGAGTGCCGTTCTGACGGAAGGACGGGCTCCATGGCCGGCCGCCTGGCTGGCGAATGTGCGATCCACCGGGCTGTGGATCATGTGCGCAGTGACGACAGGTGCCATGGTGGGCAGCCTCTATTTCAGTGAGCACGTCGGATATGCACCATGCAAGCTCTGTTGGTATCAGCGCATCGCGATGTACTCGATCGCCATTGTCACTTTCGTTGCTGCATTACGCCGTGACAAGAACATCGCTTGGTATTCCCTCGTGTTGGCAAGTCTTGGTTTAGTGGTGTCGACGTATCACTACTTGCTCGAGTGGTTTCCGCAATTGGAATCCAATGTCTGCAGCCTTGATGTTCCGTGCACCACTATTTGGTTCCGTGAACTTGGCTTTGTCACATTGTGCTTCATGGCGGGAAGTGCATTCATCGCTGTGATCTCAATTTCTCTCGCGTTGATTCGCGAACCACAAATCACCACGTCATCCAACTAAGGAGGCCTGTCATGGCTCAATCACAGCGCAATAACAAAAAGAATGAAATCAGCGATTCGCGCAAGACATTTCTCATTCTCGGCGTCGCGATTTTTCTTGCTGCAATAATCGCAATCGGTACTTCTGGTAGTTCAAAAAATTCTGATAACAAGGGCACGACAACGACAGTTGCGGGCGGAATTGCAGCGGGTGAATATCAGCCAGTAGTCGCGATGGGAACAGCGCTTCCAGTATTGGGAGATTCCAATACCAACCCAATGCAAGATGCTGCATATGGAAAGACGCCACCTTCCTTGGAGGGTTTCACGTTTGCTGGTGCTCCTGTGTCTGTCATTCCTGGTGCGGATAATCAAGCAGTCATGGTTGTGTTCCTTGCCCACTGGTGCCCACATTGCAATCGTGAAGTACCACGTCTCATTGAGTGGAGAAACCAAGGTCTGATACCTGAGGGCTTGCGCGTCATCGGTATCACTACGTCATCTCGCAATGATCAAGCCAACTGGCCACCATCAGACTGGATTGAAGAAATGCACTGGCCGTTTGAGGTGATGGCCGATAGCGAGGCAGCTGATGCAGCAAATGCATATGGCGTCGACGGCTTCCCCTTCATCACCATTCTTAACGGCAGTGGCAAAGTGGTGGGCCGACACTCTGGCGAACTTGAAATTGCAGAACTCACTACGTTTGTGACTGATTCACTCGCCAATAAGTAAATAGTCAGCCCACAGGGGCGGGCGAGGGCGTAGCCTTTCCTGCCGTGGCATCAACACCAAACCGCATCGGGTTCTTCGGACCATTCGGCACATTCACTGAGCAGGCACTCCTGACTCAGTCCGATCTTGCTGCAGGTGAATTGGTTCCTTTCCGCTCTGTCCCAGATGTTCTTGATGCAGTTGCTCGTGGAGAAGTAGACGCCGGGTTCGTTCCCATTGAGAACTCCATCGAAGGCACCGTGAACTTCACACAAGATGCACTCATCTTTGATTACGAGTTGCTTATTCAGCGAGAAGTAGTTCTCGACATTGAGCATTGTCTCCTTGCTGCTCCAGGCACCAAACTCAGCGACGTTGTGACCGTGCTTTCTATTCCTGTTGCAACTGCGCAGTGCAGTGCATGGTTGCGCGAGAACATGTCGAACGCAGAAGTGCACGCAGCAAACTCCACCGCTGATGCCGCACGTCTTGTCGGTGAACGTTCCACCGCTGGTGAGAAGGGTCTCGCTGCACTCGCACCTTCAAATGCAGCTTCGCTCTACGGACTCGAAGTTGTTGCCAAAGATATTGCAGATCATGCAGGTAACCAGACGCGATTCGTTCTTGTTGCACGCGAGGGAATTCCCGCCTCGACCGGACATGACAAAACTGGCATCGTTGTATTCCAGCGCGCCGATGAACCAGGCAGCTTGATTTCTATCTTGCAAGAGTTCGCAGCACGTCGTATCAACTTGTCTTTGCTGTCCTCTCGTCCAACGAAGGCCGGTGGTCTTGGCGACTACTGCTTCATCATTTATGCCGATGGACATGTGGCCGATGAACTCATGGCCGATGTCTTGCGTGACTTGCACACCAAGCAAGGTGGCGTGAAATTCTTGGGCTCGTACCCCGCTGCAGGCGATCATGCCCCCAGTGCTCGTGAACATGCAGATGCCCGTTGGCAGCAGGCCGACGACTGGGTGAACGAACTGCGCACGCATATTCGCAAGTAATTTCTGCGCCTTTTTGGGCCGGACTATTTCGCAGGTATCGTGTGAGACGGAACGGTGGCAGAGCGGACAAATGCACTCGCCTTGAAAGCGAGAGGGTGTAAAAGCCCCGGGGGTTCAAATCCCTTCCGTTCCGCCAGTAAAAAAAGGGTTGGCCTCAGGCCAACCCTTTTTTTATTTACCGTTCGTCGCGCACGAATGGATTACCCAATGACTTGGGCGCACCGCGCAAGTTCTTCGAGCCAGGGCGACTGAGTGCAATCAGTGCCACAAGTGTTGCCGCATACGGCAACATCTGCATGAAGGCCGATGGGATGAATGTGATCTGCTCAGCCTGCAATGTGAAGGGCAGGCGCAAACAGAATCCGAACAACACTGCACCGAAGATGAGGCGAACGGGGTGCCATCCAGCGAACACAACAAGTGCGAGTGCGATCCAACCGATGCCGTTGGTGGTTGCAGCCTGGTGCCAAGCAGCGCTCTGGGCCAGCATGAGCCATGAACCACCGAGACCGATGAGTGCACCACCCAGCAACGTGTAACGAATGCGGATACGCGCAACGGACAAACCTTGTGCATCGACGGTTGCTGGGTCATCACCCGTTGCGCGTAATTCCAAACCGGGACGTGTGCGGAACAAATACCAAGCAGAACCAATTGCAAAAGCAATAGTGCCGTACGTGATGATGTCATGCTCAAACAAAATGGGACCCAGTACAGGGATGCGTGTGAGTGGTCCAAAAGTAAGTGGCTGAATAATCGTGGTGACGGTCTTGCCTTCTGCTGGCTTACCCAAGAAGTTCGCGAGACCAGTACCGAAGATCACCAATGCCAAACCAGACACAATCTGATTAGCGCGCAAAACAACCGTCAATACAGCGTGAATGCCGGCAAGAACTGCACCAACAGCTGAACCCACAAGTAAGCCCACCCAGATGCTTCCAGAGGAATCAGCTGCGAGGAACGACGAGATTGCTGATGTGAGAAGAATGCCTTCGACCCCAAGGTTGAGTACGCCAGCGCGCTCGGTAAACAGTGCACCAAGTGCTGCCAATATCAAGGTGGTCGCAATCGTGACTGCGTTGGCGCTGGTGAGAATCCAAATGTTGCTGTTCATTGTGCAACCGCCTGCATCCGAACGGTCCTAATTTTGTAGCGACGGAACGCTTCGCCGCCAAGAGCAAATAACAAGATGGCCCCTTGCAACATCACGCCGATGTGGATGGGCGTGCTGGTGGTGATTTGCAACTTGTCGCCGCCCACGCGCAAACCAGAGAACAAGATGCCGCTCACGATGATTGCAGCAAAGTTGTTTCGGGCAAGTGCGGCAATCACGATGCCGGCGTATCCATAACCCAACATGGTGATGCCTGGGTCAAGTTTGCCGAATTCGCCAACGATGAGTGTTGCGCCGCCCAACCCAGCAAGTGCGCCGGAGATGAGCATGACCTGCATGGTGGTTCGGCGCGCATTGATACCTGCGTAGTGAGCAGCACGAGGGGAGTCGGCAATCACTTGAATGCGATATCCAAACTCTGTGCGCTTCACAATCCAGAAAAGGAACAGTGCAAGTGCAACAACGATGAAGAACGTTGGGTACATGCGGGTGTCGCCAAGTGCCGTCAACTTTGCGGAATCGGGAACAGTGCGGCCCATAGGGAACGTGACGTCTGGTGCGCGGAAGTAACTGTTTGGTGTGTAGATGAAGTGGTTCACCAAACTCGCAGCGATGTATGTGAGCAACAACGTGGTCACAATTTCGCTTGTTCCCAAACGTGCACGCACAAATGCGGGAACAAAAATCCACACTGCACCAAAGGCTGCGCCGATGAGAAGAACTGTAGGAATCATGATGACCGAAGGAAGGTGTGGACCGAGGGCAAGACCTGCCCACGCGCCACCAATCATTCCGAGGTACCCCTGACCCTCACCACCGATGTTGTACAGGTTCATCTGGAATGCAAACGCTGCTCCGATGCCCATGCAGATCAGCACTGTTGACAGGCCGAGCGTGTCGGTAAGTCCGCGTGATGACAGGAAGCCGTCTTGCAACATGTTGCTGTAGGTCTCACCGACTGAATAGCCAGTAGCCATCAAGAAGATGGCGCCAGCCAACAGTGCTGCGAGAACAGACACCAATGGAACAAATGCAGAGAGATATTTCGGTGTCTCACTGCGCTGTTCAAAGACAATTCTGAATGGAGCTCGCATTAGGCGGCGCCTTCCGTGCTGAGGCCGGCCATTGCTGCACCGACCGTGGCGAGCTGTGCAGCTTCACCACTTGTTTCATGGACAATTGCTCCGCGATAGAGCACAAGAATGCGATCTGCCAACGACATGATCTCGTCAAGGTCTTCAGAGATCAAGAGAATGGCTTGACCAGCACTGCGCGCGTCATCAAGCAGGCGACGAACTGTTTCGATCGCACCAACGTCAAGGCCGCGCGTCGGTGAGCACACGACAAGCAACTTGGTTGCTGCGCGTCCACCAGAGAGTTCACGTGCAAGCAAGACCTTCTGCGCATTTCCGCCCGACAACTTGCGAGCTACATGGTCGGCGTCATTGGCTTTGATCTCGAACTGATCGATGAGTCGAGTTGCTTCAGGGCGAACTGACGCACGGTCAACCACGATGTGGCGATCACGTGTGAGCAACAAGTTGTCAAGAATTGACATTGAAGGAACGAGGCCCATACCCAATCGGTCCTCGGGGACGTACGCAAGACCAAGCTCGCGTGCCGCAATGGGGCCACGGTCTGTTGCCATCGCACCACCGATGGAAATGGTTCCGGCAGTGGGAGAGATGAGACCGGCGATTGTGTCGGCGAGTTCCCGTTGACCATTGCCTGCGACACCTGCAATGCCCACCATTTCGCCTTCGTGAACATTGAAAGAGATGTTTGACAAGATGTCGACACCCTCGGTCTGCAACGAAAGCTCGCGAATCTGCAGAACTTCATGACCCGTGGGGTGCGATGCGCGCTGCGTCGACAAGTTGATGTCGCGACCCACCATGAGGCGCGCGAGTTCTTTGGTGTCGGTAGAACCGCGACCAGATACATGTCCGGTGACTTTGCCTCCACGCAATACAGTGACGCGGTCAGAGATCTCCACGACTTCACCCAGTTTGTGGCTGATGAAGACAATGGATTTTCCTGCTGCGGTCATTGCATGAACGTTCTCAAACAATTTCTCTACTTCTGCGGGAACAAGAACTGCAGTTGGTTCGTCGAGGAGGAGAATTTCAGCGCCCTGATATAGGGCCTTCACGATTTCAACGCGTTGACGTTGACCTACAGAAAGGTCTCCGACAATTGCACCTGGGTCAATAGGTAAACCATATGACTCTGCAACGGCTGCAACTTTTTCGTCGATGGTCTTACGGTTGAGCGTGAAAGAAAGATTGCGACTACCGAGAACAACGTTCTCGGCAACAGTGAAGCGATCAACAAGGCGGAAGTGCTGGTGCACCATTGCAATGCCATGTTGTAATCCTGCGCGCGGAGACGACAACGAAATCTGTTGACCATTGCGCAGCAAGTAACCGCTATCGGGTTGGTAGAGACCGCAGAGCATGGCGGCCAAGGTGCTCTTACCTGCACCGTTTTCTCCGAGGAGAGTGTGTACTTCACCAGCACGTACATCGAAATCGACAGAGTCGTTTGCGAGAACGCCAGGGAAGCGCTTTGTGATGGAATGTGCTGAGAGTGCGATAGGGGCCGCATCACCTGAGTGATGCGGCCCCTTCACGACCTCGTGAGAGGTATTAGTCATTGGTGAAAATCAGCCCTTAGCGGAACCGACGACGCCTTCAACGAAGAAGTCCATGCTGAGGAGTGCGCCGAGTTCGGCCTTCTCGCCAGCCTTCAACCATGCCTTGCCATCTTGCTTGTTGATGGCACCGGTGAATGGTGCGAATGAACCATCAATGATGGCTGCCTTCTTCTCTTCGATGAGTGACTGCGTTGCAGCGTCAACTGACTTACCGAATGATGCAAGTGTGACCATTCCGTCCTTCATATTGCCGTATGCCTCGTCTGCTGGGCAGTTACCTGCAGCAACAGCCTTTGCGGTCTTGATGTAGAAAGGACCCCAGTTCCATGTTGGAGCTGTCAACCACGCATCTGGTGCTGCTTCTTTCACGTCAGAGTTGTAACCAACCCACTTTGCACCCTTTGCCTGTGCAGCAACACCGGCTGCTGTGGTGTCCTGGTGCTGTGCAAGAACGTCAACGCCTGAATCAAGAAGTGACTCTGCAGCCTGCTTCTCGATGGTTGGGTCGAACCATGTCTTTGTCCATGTGACCTGAACAGTTGCTTCTGCATTCACCGAACGCACACCGAGTGTGAATGCGTTGATGCCACGAAGAACTTCAGGAATTGGGAATGCAGCGACGTAACCGATCTTGCCGTTCTTTGTTGCCTTGCCAGCTGCGATACCGGAGAGGTAACGAGCTTCTTCAGCAGCACCAAAGTATGTGCCGAGGTTTGTTGGGAGTGCAGGGAAGTCTGCGTACTCGCCGCCACCGGCCTTGGTAAGAAGGAACTTCGCACCTGTTGCCCACTGGAAGCAAGCTTCAGGATGCTTTGCAGCAACGCGTGCCATTGGCGCGCCGTAACCGAAAGATGTTGCAAAAATAAGTTGGTAACCATCTGCAGCAAGCTGTTCGAAGGTTGCTTCTGATGTTGCGTCGTCCTTGACGTTCTCAACGCGCTTCACTTCAATGCCGAGCTCTTGCTCGAGTTGAAGGATGCCCTGCTCGTGCTGGTATGTCCAGCCCTTGTCGGTAGGAACACCGATGTAAACAACTGCAACCTTGACATCTGTCTTTGCAGCCGGTGCTGATGTTGTGTCTGATGCAGAGTCACTTCCGCCGCAAGCTGCGACGATGAGTGAAGCTGCGGCTGCCGTAGCGGCAAGCTTCCAGAACTTCTTCATGTGTTGATCTCCTGATCCACGGGACCGCCGTCGGTACCGAACAGGGAAAACCCTAGTCGGCTGAAATAGCCCACAAATCATGGGCGGATGTTGTTTAACTAAGCCGTTACAAATGCCAAATCGAGGCTCGAACTTTGGCCCCGAAGTTTGGTAGTCCCAGGTCGGGGGTACACTCCATTTCTCCCAGGAGAGGTGCCAGAGTGGCCGAATGGGGCGCCCTGCTAAGGCGTTGTCCGTCTTAAAGCGGACCGTGGGTTCAAATCCCACCCTCTCCGCCACATGAGTTTGCCCCGCAGACTTCTGGCAGTCGTTCTGACTGCTGGTGCCCTGGTTTTCAGCGCGCCGTCCCCGGTAGGGGCCACATCGGCGACCGGTTGCGTCAAGACGTACACCGTCAAGCCCAACGATTCCTGGAGCAAAATTGCCGACAAGGTGAATGTTTCCATGCAATTGCTGCTGAAAGTCAACAAATCGGGCACAAAAACACTGATTTTGATTGGGGATGTCATCTGCCTACCCCGAGCAGCGGTGACTAGTTCAGCCCCAGTTTCTGGGCTGAAACTGAGTCCTCCCGCCAAGAGGTATACGGCTCATCAGGCGGCGGCCATCATCAAAGAGGTTTTCCCCGACGATCTCGAACAGAGGGCAATTGCCATCGCCAAACGGGAGACTCACCTGAACTCAGCGGCATGGACAAACTGCTGCGTGGGACTGTTCCAGATGAAGTGGGAAAGCCATAAAAAATGGCTTCAGGCGATGGGTATCAGTTCTGCTCAAGAGATGTTGGACCCGTACGTGGCTTCTCGAGCCGCGCTGCAGCTTTACCGGCGATCAAATGGTTGGAGCCCCTGGAACTAAAGGGTTTGAATAGGCCAGTGAGTGGATTTCTAAGGAACCGATAACATTCCAAGTCCACATATTTTGCGCTCGTAGCTTAATGGATAGAGCATCTGACTACGGATCAGAAGGTTGTAGGTTCAAGTCCTGCCGAGCGCGCCAGTAACGAAAATCCTCCTGCTTTTGCAGGGGGATTTTGTTATTTCCGCGGCGAAATATCGGGGACGATTTCGTCCAATGCCCGCAAGGTACGGCGTGGTGGAACGCTGTTATTCACGACACCACCGGGGAAGAACGCATTGGTGTCCACACGTTGCTCCGCTTCCATGAACACTTCAGCCAAATCTTCTGGCGTCCATGCACCCGTTGTTGACCAATCTTGTTCCACTTGAAATGGTCGATAGATCGCAACATCGGGGCCTTCGATGGCGAACACTCTTCCGGTGAAGCGACACAGATCGCTCGCGAGATACGCAACAAGTGGTGCGTTGTGTTCTGGTGCATGACGATCAAAGCCCTCTGACTCGGGCATCATCGCAAGCACCCCGGGAGATTCCTGCACCATGCGCGTACGTGCAGCGGGAGCTAATGCATTGACACGAACACCTAACGACGCAAGTTCTTGCGCATGACTTACTGTAAGCGCGGCAATAGCGGACTTGACTGCTGCATAGACACCGCCACCAATAGTTGGGTGCAATCCGACAGCGGATGTGGTGTTGATGATGGCACGATGCGACTTAGGTCCGACTTCACTCCAATGCGCCGCGGCGAAGTGGCTTGTGGCCAATGTTCCTTTGAGATGAATATCAAGATGACTCGTCACATCTTCTTCTGAGAGATTTACCAAAGATGATGGGCGATTATTGCCCGCATTGTTGACGACAATGTCGAGATGTCCGAAAGTCCTCACAGCTGTCTCGATAATGGATTCGGCACCATTCCAGTCAGCAACGCTTGCGTAGTTGGCAACCGCAATGCCGCCACGGGAGATAATTTCTTGTACCACGTTGTCGGCTGACTTCTCTCCCACATGTTGACCGAGAACATTGGCGCCATAGTCGTTCACAACCACGGATGCGCCAGATGCAGCAAGTAGGTAGGCGTACTCGCGGCCTAAACCACTTCCCGCACCAGTAACAACAGCAACTTTTCCACTAAACAAACCCATGATTCATTCACCGTAGTCGTTCACAGAGTTCGTGAGTACAGGTAGTTGTACGCCAAAATGGGTTTAATGAGTGACGGCAAAGTGCGCACATTCCTGCGGGTATTCCTTTTCCTTGCAGGCTTCATGTTGTTCCTCCCGATGGCGGCCCATGCAAGTGCGGGGGACTTAAATTGCCCTGATTTCGGAACCCGCGAACGTGCTCAGCATGAATTCATGAAGAACAGCACCGACATCTTTCATCTTGATGGCGACAACGATGGTCGGGTCTGTGAATGGAACGGCAGCACGGGATGGTGGGGTTGGCCACTGGGCAGTATTGCCTTGGTTGCTGGACGATTCATTTCGCGTCGCAAGAAAGGCGACCATCGCGTTGTGCCGGGCGTTGAAGGTCTCTGGCATAACTTCGTGTTTCACGAAGATGGCGACGCAGACACGGTGATCGACAAGACCGGATTGATGTTGCTTGTAGTGGGAGTTGTTGCATTGCCGATTGTCAACGTGATGCGTGATTATGTGTTCCCGCGTTCATTCACACCGCTTGGCATTAATTTCCTTGTTGCGTTGATGCTGGGTGTCGGATCTTTTGCAGTCTCTTGGCAAACAAACAAGATTGACCAATACCGCTAACTCTCCAAAGTTTCGATGCCGCGACAGAAAAGCTCGACAAGATTGTTGAGACCTTCATCAATTGCTTGGGGCTCTGGGTGTCCGTGATCTTTCTCGAGAGCACAGAATCCATGCAAGGCACTGCGCAATGAACGTGCGCAATGGGCACGAGCATCTTCCGTGAGGTTGTAATCGTTCAACGCATTTGTCAGTGTTACAACCACTCGGGATAGCGAGGCCTCAATATCAGCGTCGCCAACTGAAGGAACACGGTCAGTGGCGCTGTACAAACCTGGATGTTCTCGGACGAACCGTTGCCAAGCACGTGCCACCGCCAGGACAGTGCCGTCGCGCTCGGTTCCAATTAATGCCGCAGCAAGGTATTGCACCAACTCATCGCGTCCACGAAGTGACAACAACATCCAGAGTTCCTCGATACCCGAGACGTGTCGATATAACGCTGGCTGCTTTACGCCTGCGTCATTTGCAATGCGTTGCAAAGTGACTGCATCAATACCTTCGGTATCAGCAATGATCGCCGCCATCTCCACCACAAGCGCACGGTTTAAGCGTTGACGAGTGTCAGACATTAGAACTGATGAAAGAAATTCGAGATCCAGCCAGCAATTCGCTCTTGCTGCAATGGCTCTTGCAATGTGTTTCGTGCGGCGGTCGCTTTCTCTTCACCGAATAATGCAAGGCGTGTAGCGAGAAGGCTGTCTGCAAGTGCAGGCGTGAACTCAGGATGAATCTGCAACGTCCATGCCCTGTCACCAATCAACATGCCGCCAATGGGGCAGTAATCGGACTGCGCAAGAAGACGCGAACCATCGGGAAGTGCCTGCACTTGATCTTGATGACTTGCAGCCAAAACGATGTCATCAGAAGAATCCATCCATGGCTGTGGTTCAACGATTTGATAGTGCTTTGCACCAATGCCCCAGCCATAGTCAGCCTTGGCTACCTTTGCGCCGAGAGCTTGCGCCATCAGTTGATGTCCAAAACAAATGCCCACATATGGTGATTCCTTCGCCACCATGTCACGCAAAAGTTGTTCAACATCACGCAACCACGCATGGTCGTCGTACACACTGAGACGACTGGGTGAACACATCCACCCGTCTTGCTCAGACAATGAATCAGGCATTTGGCCCTCATCGCATCGATAGGTGGTGAGTTCGATTCCCTTGGGCGCAAGGATGTCGGCGTACAACTCTGGATAGTCGCCACCGACATGCAAACTGCCGGCATCAATATGTCCGACTAACAGAAGACCAATCTTTTTCATCGGAACGAGAACACCTTGGTGGGGCCGCCTTCAAGTGCGGGCAAGTAGCCACGTTGGCGCAAGATGGGCATCACGCCTTCGCCAAACCAATAGGCCTCTTCAAGGTGCGGATAGCCAGACATGATGAAGGCATCGATTCCGAGGTTGTGATATTCCACAATGCGATCTGCGACTTCCTCGTAACTGCCGACAAGTGCAGTTCCGACGCCACCGCGAACGAGACCGATTCCGGCCCACACATTTGGATGAATCTCAAGTTTGTTGACATCGCCACCGTGAAGGTCGAACTGACGACGCTGGCCAACCGACTGCGTGTTCAGGAAGTCAGCGCGAGCCTTCTCGATTGCATCGGGTGCCATTGAATTCAAGATGCCATCGGCAACGGCCCAGGCTTCTTCGCTGGTAGGGCGAGCAATGGTGTGGAAACGAATACCGAAACGCATCGTGCGACCAAGCGCAGCTGCTTTCGCTGCGACACGCTCGTGGCGCTCTTTAATTGCCTCAGGGGTTTCACCCCAAGAGAGATACAAATCAACGTTCTCTGCTGCAACATTTTCCGCTGCTTCACTTGCGCCACCAAAGTAAATCGGTGGAACAGGGTTTGGCACTTCTCGTGTTGTTGCTTCGGTGACATCAAAGAACTTGCCCTTGAAGGTAAATGGTTGTCCAGACCATGCACCACGCATGACCTTGACAAATTCTCCGGTGCGCTCATAGCGAGTCTCTTTGTCTTCGGAAACTCCGAAACGAAGCAATTCTGCTTGCTCAGCGCCCGTCACGATATTCACTAAGCAGCGACCATTAGACATGCGCTGCATGGTGCTGGCCATCTGTGCAGCAAGTGTTGGTGTGAGTAACGCAGGACGAAAAGCCACAAGAAACTTGATGCGCTTTGTCAACGGAATAATGGAAGACGTTGCAAGCCATGCATCTTCACAGCCAGTACCGCATGGAGTGAGGAGTGCTTCAAATCCCAAGTCTTCACATGCACGCGCAATCTGTGCAAGGTATTCATGACTTGGTGCACGGTTCACGGAGTTCTCATCGGGGAGAACATCGCGTGAGTCTCCACCGGTGGGGAGGAACCAATTCATTTCAATCATTGTGTTTTCCTTTGTGAAGTTCTTTAGAAATCAAGTGGGATGAGGCGAATAGTTGCGAGTGATGTTCCCATCACGAGTAACCAGGAGAGAAGACCAAGAAGTAACGGGCGTGACCCGAGAACTCGCAATTTTTTGATATTCACACCGGCACCCAAGCCAACGAGAGCCATTGCGAGAAGAGTCTTTTCGAGGTTCTTAAAATCAGCGAGAGCGTGATCAGAGAAAAAACCAGTGGTACGGACACAGACCATTACGAGAAACAGAATGATGAACAATGGAAGTGGTGATGTCTTCACCACAGTTGTTTCGGACGACTTCTGTTGGGAATTCTCGCGACGATGTTTGAACGCAAAGTATGAAACGAGTGGTGCAAGAAGAATGACGCGCGTCAACTTGACGATGACTGCACCTTTCAGCGACTCATTGGAATATGCGGTTGCGGTTGCAACAACCTGTGCAACGTCGTGCACCGAAGAGCCGGCCCATAATCCGAAACGAACATTGCCCATGCCGAAGAGGTGACCCAAGATAGGCAACGCGAAAATACAAATGCTTCCAAACATGGTGACCAAAGCGATTGCGTATGTTGCGTCCTCTTCATCGCCATCAACAGCTCCGGTCATTGCGCTGATCGCCGACACACCACAGATGGAATAGCCCGTTGCGGTGAGAAGGCCGAGACCAGGAGACACTCCGAGCCACTGCGCAATGAACTGGGTACCAAAGAAGGTGATGGTGACGACAGCGATGACTGCAATGAAGCCCTTCCCACCGAGGTGGGCAACCTCACGCAGAGAAAGCTGAAGTCCGAGAACAACGATGCCCGCGCGAAGGAGACGGCGAGACGCGAACTTCAGTCCGGTATCGCACAAGGAAGGGATGAGCCCAAGATTTCCGAGCACTGCACCTATTAATAGGGAGACCGTGAGGGGGGAGAGGCTGGACAGAGCAGAGTTTGCCCAGAAGCCAGTTGCCACGGCCGCCCCAGCGAGAAGCAGCCCGGGAAGCAAGGATCGAGCGGTGCGAAAGGTGGAGCTCGATCGGGACATAGTTAGACACTCTAACTGGTGTGCCAGGTTGAAGAAATGGGGGATTTTGGGCTTTCTCTTTACCAAATCCTTGATTTTGGGTACCTACGGTGAAGGACTGAGAAGTTCACCATGAAGACCACGATTCACCCCATCACCACTCAGCCGACACGACGGTCTAACCGTCTCGCACCGGCACCTCATAC
>CALBSD010000106.1 GCA_937927625.1 uncultured Actinomycetes bacterium
GGTCGCGCATGGTCGTCATCACTCGGCGATCGCGCAACAACGAATTGCATGTACGCATACAAGTCGGCATCGCACACGCAATTGGTGCACAACTACAACACCAAGATGTCCATCCAATGGAAGGTGACATGGCGGTCCAGCCTTGGCATTCGCGGCTCTTTGCCCAGCATCACCACCGGATTACCCATGAAAGTGCGAGTTCTCGAACTACAAGCTCTCTCGCGATAGGTGTCTCGATGACCGCCTCAGCAATTAGCCTTGTCACGTACTTCTGAAAGGCCCATCATGAACGACGACAAGGACCGCTTCCTCCTCGACCGCCGCTACACCGCAGCATTCGAGAACCTCGATGACTCCACCATCGCAACACTTGCTTCCGCATTGGAAGGCGACCTCAAGGACGCATTCGCTCGCATCGTTGGTTTGTCCGAAGGTGCTTTCGAAGACACCGCATCACTTGGTGCTGCCGTGCGTGATGGCATTGCAAAGCGTCGCGTTGCACACGACTCCGGCGTCATCCTCGCTGAGCCATGCACACAGTGGTCCATCGAGCAGTTGGGTGATTCTTCCGAAGACCCAACACTTGAAGAGTTGAATGATCTTCTTCCGAAGGCCATTGAGAAGTTCGGTATCGAGGCTGTTCGCCTCATGGTGATTCAGTACTCGCGTTCACTCAAGGGTTTCCGCCAACTTGTTGCTTCCGACGAGCGCTTCGCCGTGCAGTCCGCTGTGGCAAACATGGATGTTCTTGAAAAGGACGAAGCAGAGCAGGCTGCAAAGCGTGAAGCACGTAAGGCCCGTAAGGCTGAAGAGGCTGCGAAGAAGGCCAAGCAGCAGGGCAAGCGCCGCTAAATAGTGTCTGCTGGCGATTGCCGGCGGTTAACCAAAGAACACGGTGGCGACATCGTCGTACAACGACAAGTCGACGTGACGGGTCTTGCCCACCACTTGCGATAGTGGTACGCGAACAATCTGTTCATTGCGTACGCCCACCATCGTGTTGCACTCGCCTTCATGCAGTGCTTCGACAGCTGCGATACCTAAACGCGTGGACAACACACGGTCAAATGCGTTGGGTGTGCCACCGCGCTGCACATGACCAATCTGGACAACACGTGTTTCGTATCCGGTGCGTTCTTCAATGGCTCGTGCAACTTCCACACTGATACCACCAAGTCGCGGACGACCAAACGGATCAAGGTCGTACTTTGGTTGCGGCATGGTGCCTTCTTTAGGCATCGCACCTTCTGCCACCACAACGATGGATGCATAACGACCACGTGCGTGTTTGCGTTGCACTTCGTTGGCGATGTCGTCGATATCAAAAGGACGTTCGGGAATGAGGATGGCCGTTGCGCCACCAGCAATGCCTGCATGTGTTGCAATCCAACCGGTGTCGCGGCCCATCACTTCCACCACCATGACACGGTCGTGACTTTCTGCAGTGGTGTGCAAACGATCAATCGCATCGGTAGCGATTTGCACTGCGGTGTGGAATCCGAAGCACACATCAGTTTCGGCAACGTCGTTGTCGATTGTCTTCGGAACACCAACAACAGGGATGCCGACATCTTCATTGAGATGCGATGCAACCCATAACGAACCATTGCCACCAATGACAATGAGTGCATCGACACCAAGTAACGCGAGGTTCTCTTTGACTCGCTGCGGACCATCGGGGTAGTCGTATGGACTGCCACGACGCGTACCAAGAATGGTTCCGCCACGCGGAAGAATGCCCGCAAGGCTGGCAACGGTGAGTTCAACGGTGCGCTTTTCCAGCACACCATCCCACGCATCAAGGAAACCGACAACGGTGTCACCGTGATCGTTAATTGCCTTGCGAGTAACAGCACGAATGACTGCGTTCAGACCTGGGCAATCGCCACCACCGGTAAGAACACCAATACGCATATGCCGAGACTAACTACGTAAGAGGAGGCGGAGGCAACGGCGCCTCAGAAGAGTGCTTCTGTTTTTCCACATTCAATTCTTCGAAGTAGCGAGGCAAGGTATCGCGCGCCATTGCAGCTGCCAGTTCTAAACGGAACTGCATATCGGTGGCTGCGCCTTCGCCATACCCAATGCCGGCAGGTTTTCCTGAACCGCTTGAGGCAAAAACTGTGTACCCCATCGGTACGTGGTTCATGCTCATCATCTTCGCGAACTTCCACTCATGTGTGCGCACAGCGCCCGCAAACATGATGCGCTGGTTGGTAACCATTGCATTGCCTTCATCGGCAACAGAGATGGATTCTGCTCCCGGCGTGATGCTTCCCTTCATGCCACCAGTGTTCATACGAACGTTGCCAAACAAAGGAAACGACACACCGCCGTAACCGCCGCTGTATTGCGACGGTGCCTTCACAATTTCCAAGTACGCAGCACCCTGCAGATACGCGATGGGGAACTCATCTTTCTGCAACATGAAACCGTGGTCTGTCATGTCGACGAACTGTTCGTGAGTGCGACCTTCCATGCAGTCGCGCACCACTGTGATCATCTCATCGATCTTGTCTTGTTCAGACTTCCACTTGGCATAAGCAGTGCTGTAGCGAGCCGATGC
>CALBSD010000107.1 GCA_937927625.1 uncultured Actinomycetes bacterium
GGTGTGCCGTAGGCCATCAAAACGACGGCTGTGCGATTGGTGTTGCTCATTTACTTGTCTCCGCGTGTACGAAATCGACGACTGCTGTCAACACTTCAGGATCGGTGTCTGGTTGTACGCCATGACCGAGATTGAAGATGTGTCCGGCGTGTCCGTTGTTGTCTTTCAGAACTTCTGCAGCGCCGCGCAATGCAATGTCTTTTCCGGCCAGAACTAAGGCGGGATCAAGATTTCCTTGCACCACGGTGTTAGTGCCAAGGCGAGTGCGGGCATCGGCAATGCGAGTACGCCAATCAAGTCCGATGACTGCGTTGCCAACGGAGTTCATCGACTCAAGCAAATGATCGCAACCAATTCCGAAGTGAATTCCCTTGATGCCGGGATGACGCTCTGCAATTTGCGTAAACACAGAAGTGGTATGCGGCTTGACAAATGTGTCGTAATCGGCGCGCGAGAGTGAACCTGCCCACGAGTCAAAGACTTGGAATGCTTCTGCACCTGCGGAGAGTTGTGCAGAAATGAATTCCACTGAATGTTGTGTGAGACGCTCCATGACGTCGTTCCACAACTTCGTGTCAGCATGCATGAGGTATTTGGTGTTTTGGTACGTCTTGCTGGGGCGACCTTCGATGAGATAGCTCGCAACAGTAAAAGGTGCACCTGCGAAAGCAAGAAGAGGAACCTGAAGCTCGTTCACCAAAATCTTCACCGTGTCCACGACATACGAGACATCGGCTACTTCTAATGGACGAAGACGGTCGAGGTCTTCACGCGTGCGTAGAGGCTGAGATGCGACAGGGCCAGTGCCGGGTGCAACGTCAATGCCGAATCCGACGGCATGCGGTGGAACAACAATGTCGGAATACAGCACAGCTGCATCAACTCCGTGACGACGCACGGGTTGCAGTGTGAACTCGGCAGCAAGTTCTGGTTGCTTTATGGCATCGAGGATGCTTCCTTCGCCGCGAATCTTGCGATATTCGGGAAGACTGCGACCTGCCTGGCGCATGAACCACACCGGAGTGTGTGCTGCGTGCTCACCACGAGCCGCTGCGAGGAATGGATCGCCGGGGAGACTTGTCATAACAAGTCAAACGCTATCGGGGTCGGCCCTTTGGGGTCCTGCGAAGTTGTGCTTCGATACGGGCAATTCGGGTACGAGCCGGAGGATGTGCTGTGACCAAGCGGTCTCGCCATTGAGTGGCGCGCTCGCCATTCCCTGAATTGACCACGATGCGCAAGGCGTCTCGTAGTTCTGCACCAAAACCCATTGTGACAACAGTTTCATCGGCCTTGAACTCTGCGCCTTTTCCAACGGCATTGGCGATGAGTTGAGAGATAGTGATCATCGAAAGGAACAACCACGAGATGATGGTGAGAATGCCTGCGATGGTGCGACCAATAAATGCGGCCGCATTCTCCCTTGTTGCAAAAGTATCGGTTGCGGCATGCGCGATATTTTGCAAAAAGAATCCGATGCGTGCAAGCAAGATGATGGGAATGGTGAGCCACTGTCCAACAGTCAACGCGATGGTGTGCATGCCTAAGTGATGGCTGAGTTCATGCGCAAGAACACCGCAGAGTTTTTCATGCGAGAGATTCGCAATTGCCCAACTCGAGACAACTACAAGGTGACCGCCGGATGCGAATGCATTGAGGTCATCTGAGTCAGCAACTGCGAGAACAAAATCACCGGGAGAAATGTGATTGGCCTGTGCGACCACTTGCCATGCGCGATGAAGTGCTTCGTGTTCTGCACGCGATGGTGTGCGCGCACCAAGAAGTCGCTGCAGCACGATGCGTTGAACCGGTCGAACGAAAAGAAGAGCACCTAATCCGAATGCGATGACCGCAAACAAGAGAATTCCGATGGAAACAAAGAGATGAACGACCCACCAGATGGCAGCGATGGCAATGAACCAGGCCGGGAAAAGGGCGATGACAGGCGCAATTGCTGCGATTGCGTATCCGTCCACCTTGCGCTGACGTTGAAGGCGAGATGAGGACGGCATAAGCCTCCCTAGTCCACCAGTAAAGAGGTGGGGGGTCAATGACCAATTGAAAGGGGTCGTCTCTCGGCGCGAATGCAATCTCACATACACTCGGAGCACCGATTGATCTCAGGTTTCAAGGAGTCTCACCATGACCGCACCAACCATTCCCGGCGCAGAGCCACTTTCCGTCACTGGCTCACTGGATGCGGGTGTTCTTGTCCTTCATGGTTTCACTGGCAATCCAGGTTCGATGCGTGGTTTGGCAGAGGCATGTGTTGCTGCAGGTTTTCATGTTGAGATGCCGCAACTTGCTGGCCATGGAACCGCGATGGAAGACATGATTCCGACCCGCTGGGCCGACTGGAGTCGCGATGCAGAAGCTGCATATCAAACATTGGCGAAGCGCGTTTCGAAGGTTGTCGTCATGGGACTTTCCATGGGTGGCGCGCTCACTTTGTGGGTCGGTGCAGAGCATCCTGAAGTGAAAGGTCTTGTGTGCGTGAACCCTGCCACGCAGCCTCAGCCACCAGAAGTGTTGGAGATGCTGAAGGGCATGGTCGACAGCGGTGCTGAAGTGATGGATGGAATCGGATCTGACATCGCCGAACCTGGAGTTGTCGAAACCGCATACCCAGGTACACCGCTTGCTGCGTTGTATTCCTTCCAAGTGGATGGACTCACACCATTAGCGCAGCGTTATTCGTCGACGAAGATGCCTCTTCTGTTGTTCTCTTCCATCCAAGACCATGTGGTGAGCCCCACCGATGGCGACATTTTGATTGCTGAATACGGTGGCCCATCAGAGCGAGTCATGTTGGAGCGCAGTTATCACGTCGCAACTCAAGACTTCGACAAGGGCATCATTTTCGAAGGCGCAGTGGCCTTCGCTCAGCGCGTCACCGCATGATCATTCTGTCGACGTTGATTGCGTCGATACCGAGCCC
>CALBSD010000108.1 GCA_937927625.1 uncultured Actinomycetes bacterium
ACAACGTGGACATGAGTTCACAGTTGATGCACGAAGAAATCTTCGGACCACTTCTACCCATCATCACTATCTCTTCGGTGCAGACAGCGATTGATCACATCAACGCCAACCCACACCCGTTGGCGTTGTATGTGTTTGCAGAGAACAAGCGCGTAGTGAACGACGTGTTAGATCACACCACTGCCGGTGGCGTGACTGTGAACGGCACGTTGTTGCACCTCACCAACCCAAACCTTCCGTTCGGTGGCATTGGCGAGAGCGGCATGGGCGCGTATCACGGCATCAGCAGCGTGCGTTTGTTCCAACACATGAAGCCAGTGCTTGCACGTGGAACCAAGATGGATCCGTCTTTGCCGTACCCGCCGTACACCGACCGCAAGGCAAAGATCTTCCGCAAGATTCTGTAAGGGCTAGTCGCCCCAGTGACGCTGTTCAAGGAATGGGTCGCCATACATGTGGTAACCGTTGCGTTCCCAGAAGCCTGGCTTGTCGGCGTTCATTAACTCGATGCCGCGTAACCACTTTGGCGATTTCCAGAAGTACAAGTTCGGAATCAACAAGCGCACGGGGCCACCATGAATTGGTTCCAATGGTTCGCCTTCGTATTCCCACACCACCAGTGATTCATCAAGAGTCGCATCAGTAAGTGGCAAGTTTGCGGTGTAACCAAATTCGGCATGACCCATCACGTGTGTTGCGTCGGCTTGAATGCCGGCTTTGTCCAAGAGATCCTTCACGCGCACGCCGCGCCACACGGTGTCGAACTTTGACCACTTTGTTACGCAGTGAATATCTGTGGTGAGTGTGGTGGATGGCAATGCTGTGAGCTCTTCAAATGTGAGCGTGTAGGGGTTGTCTACCAAGCCGCCGATGGTGAGGTTCCACTCGCCTGGTTCATACACGGGCACATCGCCGACGTGCAGTACAGGGAAACGATCCGTGAGGTATTGACCTTGCGGAAGACGCGCTGGGTCGAGACCCATGGCAGCTACTTCTTTACGGTTGCGCTCAAAGAAACTCATGTGTTCATTCTGCCTTCATCTGACACAAGTACGGTGGGCACATGCCTCTCTATGTCATCCGCCATGCCCATGCCGGTTCTCGCAGCACATGGTTAGAGGATGACCGCTTGCGGCCCTTAAGCGACAAGGGCTGGTTGCAGGCACAAGCGATTGCCCAGCGCCTTGCACAACTTGGGCCAAGCGTGTTGTTGACGAGTCCGTACTTGAGGTGCCAGCAAACATTGGAGCCTTTGGGCGAATTGACCGGACTGACCGTGCAACACGATGCGCGGTTGGAAGAAGACTCACCATTGGAGCGTTCATTGGCTGCGATTGAAGATGCACCGGACAATGCGGTGTTGTGCAGTCACGGCGATGTGATTCCAGACTTCATCAATGGATTGATTCGCCGCGGTATGGACATGCACAATGCTCCACTTGCACTACGCAAGGCATCAACATTTGTGCTGCATCAAGTGAACGGATTATTCACTCATGCGGAGTACTGGGAACCGCCTACACTTCACTAGAGCGATTGCGACATTTGAAGTCACAAATTCCCGCGTATGCCGATTATGCTAAAATTTCATTTATCTAAATCGTTGTAAATTATTTATCTAATTACCCAAAATAATGGAAGAGTAAAATGGCACAAATAGGGATTCAGAACTGTCGTTCTAAAATTCGGATCTTCACACTTAGTTTCATCCTGCTGTCCGCTTCGAGCCCCACTGCTGTAAATGCACGTGAGATGTCTGGGGCAACGCAACGAATCGTGAGTGCAAAGTTCAGTGGCGGATGTACCCAGAATAAAAATTATCCCGGACAGGTAGTCATGGAAGAAAAATATGATCCCACGTGCCGATTGAAGATTGTTCTTTCTGGAAGTACTGAGAGAATTGTGACGCTTCAATATTGGGATGATGAGGATGAGAAATGGTATGAGGACTCTAGAAAAACGACCAAGAAGCGCACTGCGACGATAAACATAAAAGCTCGTAATTGCGGGGACAACGCTGATGAATATTGCGATGGGGAGTATGAATTTAGGATTCTCGTCTTGGCGAGTAAGAAGCCAAAAATCAGTCAAACAAAGTCTTCATCTTTTACCATCACGTACGTTGCCTTGGGAACTTCTGACTGTGATCCTGATTATGAATCGTGTTAAACCTAAATCCTGGTCGACAACCTAGAAGCGGTTTTCATTAATCTGAATTTTTTCTCGAACAGCCGAAGCGACATCAACCTTGAGAACATCTGACAATCGCAACAAATAAATCTGCACGTCTGCAATCTCCATCTCAATTGCTTTCTTCTGCTCGGCATTAAGTGACTCAACAGAAGACTCATCTGGCGTTAACCATTGAAATTCAGCTAGTAGTTCTCCGGCTTCACCAGCAAGGGCCATCGCGAGATTCTTAGGAGTGTGGTACTTGTGCCAATCACGTGCATCAGCGAATGCTCGAATCTCGTCCGTTAACTGGCTGATGATGTCTGTAGACATGTCACTTTCCTTCTGATGCTGCAGGAAGCATCTGTTTAAAGAACTCCGAGGTTGCATGATCTGTGAAGTACACATAGCAACCCTTCATCCCCCGACTCATAAGCGTTCGATAGGTATTGCGGATGATCTCATCGGCTTTCTCAGAGGCCAAAACGGGATTTTCCTTCATCTCTTTCTTATAACCATGAAGGGATTTGTCAGTCTTTGCACGCGCAGCAGGCACTGTTATCAATTCGCCCGATTCAAAGACAAGGTCCGGCCCGACGATGACGCCCACGTAATCAAGTTCAAGACCTTGACACGTATGAATACAACCAATTTCCTTGACGGAATCAGGATGAATAATCCAGGCTTGATTTGCGCGGTCAAGGTTCCACTCTGCAGCGAATCCGAATTCCGGAAACTTGATATCTAACTCTTGAGGGTTCTTCTTACTGACCCAATCCCAGCAGTAGCCAGCAACAACACGAGACTTGTTGTTATCAAGATTCTTCGTCTTGATTAAATCGTGCAATTCGATTGGGCTATCAACGATTCTGAAATCGAATCGATCAGGTGAGAAGTAACTTTCATTATCAACCTTCACACCTAACGCATTGTCTAACCAGACCATGTAATCATCTGAACCACTGCACCTAAATTGCGATGTAAGTTCAAGATGCTGAGTTTCAGCACCAGCTTGCTTCGCAAATTCTTCAATGGAATGAATTTCGCCGATGTCCTTCCAAGTAACTTTCTGAGCCTCGTCAATAAAGAAAACTGAAGTCCGTGCGGCCTCAATAATTTCCTTGATCTGGTTTATTCCACCTTTGGCATATTGGGTCCGTAGTTTCAGACGATGTGCTTCATCGACGATAAGCACATCAAAGGAGTCATTAGCGACACCGACATAGGAACCCGATCCACTGAAGAGATCATGGATTGCGCCATTAGAGAGAACATTCTTCAATTTCGATTCAAACACTGTTCTCGGCGCGGCATTCGGTGTGATGTAACGAGCATTCATTCTGAGACTTGAAAGTCGTGCCAATGCGTTAATCGAGATGACCGACTTCCCAGTTCCAGGTCCACCTTTCACAATGATGACTTGCTTTGTCTCAACCTGAGACTTGGTAGCAGTGGTGACAATTTTTTCAAGAACCGTCTTCTGGTCATCAAGCAAGACAAACTCTTCAAGGCCATCGAGCATTGAACCAACAGCCTCCGCAAGCTGTTTTGAAGGTCGAATCGGCGATGCATCAACTCTGCGAAGAAGTTCTTCTCCTGGACCTTCACTAATGCGAGAGCGGATAAGCGAACGAAGTGGATCAATATCGCCCTTGATAAAGACTGGTGCTTTTGCAATCTCAGAAGAGAAGCGTTCGTCGTGAACCACTTCCTTTGTCTTGCAATTGTGTAGATACGCGCAAGCTGACACCTGCAAATCATTCGTGTAGACGTACTCGTTGTAAGTACCGAGGTGATACGCATAACTCCACGCTTGATATGACGGGTGAGGTACATCTCGTTGTGCACCGCCTAGATAAGTCTTCACATGACTGTCGTAGGCCGAAAATGAAATATCCTCCCACTGCTTTAGTTCAATGATGACCATTGATTCCTTGCCGGTGGAATCCTTGCCGGCTATCAGAAAATCAATTCGAAACTTTCGTCCATTAAGTCGATACTCCACTGCAACTGTCGAATCTCCCGGGATAGATGCATCAGTCATTACATGGAACATCGCATTTCCGAGCGAATTACGCCATGACTGGGTCTCTGAAGGTCCGACTGAAATACCTAAGTGCTTTTTGACTTGTGCAGCAACGATGTCATCAATCGAAGGAGCATCTTTCAGAAACTGATCTTTAGAGGCTAAATACGCAAGCACGATTTCACCCTAATTCATTGATTCTTATTTGAGGAACGAAACATTTCTCGAAGTTCATCAATTGAATAAGCAGGTCGGCGTCGATGAACCATTGCATGGCAATTCGGGCATACCGGTACAAGATCATCAATTGGATCAACCTCATACTTTTGACCAATTTCTGATATCTCAATCTTGTGATGTACGTGAATTAGACCTTCCCCATTCTCTCCGTACACATCCGCACCGTTGAATCCACAAACTGCACAGACTGCGCCGTATGCATCCAAACATGCACGTCGAGCTGCTGGATTCCGCTCATAACGATTCACAAGAACAGACTTCGTTCCACCTTCGATGTAGGTGGATACTTCATCGGGAAAGTTGTCTTGTTCAATCCCGACATGGTCAAACCAATACTGAACTAACTGATCGGCAACTTCGTCAACGACTCGAACACCGGAAGCCATCAAATTGTTCCATGCCACCTCTGGAAATTCCCGAAGAAGTTCTTCGGTTGGTAGCCGATCTTCAATCTCTACTTGAGCATCCCACTCAACAGCCACATAATTGGCCAGAACATTCTTTGCTGCCTTTTCCGCATCCCAATGGAGGTCTTTATAGGCAACAGACGTTGCACGACCTGACGCAACAATTCCTCGATCTCTCGCAACTCGAACGAGTAGAACTATGTCGCCTGGGTGGACCCCACTTGTTCGTTGCCCAATTGACCAAGGTTCTTCAGTAGTCCGACCGGCCGCAATTGTCTCGACGTCCTCGGTCCATTCGTCATCGTCGATAATCCAACGAGTGGGATTCCATGTGAGGAGAAAAACTGACATTCCTCAAACATAGTTGCAAAACCGACATTCTCATTTATGCAAATCGCTGGATTATTAGGTAAAGGATCTCTGGAACTTCACTCGAAAGAATATGAAATCGTCGTTAGCCGCCGCGTTTAACGGCGGCGTTCACTTCTTTCACGATCGCATTCACGAACGACGTAACCGATGCAGGCGGGTTCATCGCCACGCATACATCCAGTTGCTTCTTCGCCAATGATGCTTGTTCCAAGAAGCGGAAATACACAATGCCCAAGAAGCAATGTGCATCGGGGTATTCCGGGTCTGTTTGCTGAGCCTTCAGCAAGTCGCTCACTGCAGTCACCAATGCCAACT
>CALBSD010000109.1 GCA_937927625.1 uncultured Actinomycetes bacterium
GAAGCGATACGGAAAAGGAGGCTGTAACCAATCTGGCCGGCTGCACCGGTGACGGCAATACGAACGGGAGTTGTCATGCCTTCAGCGTAGGCGCGCCGACGCCCCAATACCGAATACAACTGGGCGAAACGCCCGTGAAATCAGCGACCTACAGCCTTCAGGATGAAACCGACGTAATTGTCCTGGCCCAGCGAATTGGGGTGGATTCCGTCAGAGGCAAACCAATCCTTATGACCCTTCGATAATGCCTGCCAATCAAGAACTGTGACGTTTGGATACTTCAACGGTAACGCCGTGATGATCTCATTGTTCTTGTCCGAATATGGGCTCCCAGGCACATGCACGGTGAGCACCACAACGTGAGGCACCGCAGCAAGTGGCTTCATCACTTTGTCGAACGTGAATGATGATGCGCGGCCATTTGTTCCGAGATGAATGACGACGTAATTTCCGAGTTCACCCGTCTTCATGCGGTAGTCGAGAATTTGCGCACCGGCATTTACCTGACGATTCTTCGCTGCATCAACAATGATGCCGTACGACGTGAGCTTGCGGGCTGAACCCAACATCACGGAGTCACCCACAGCAAACACATCGAACTTTGTGGCTGGCACTGTTGTCGCTACCGCCGGAGTTGTCGTTGTTGTTCCGATGGGAAGAGTGGTGACAGGGACTGTGACGACAGCACCCGAATTGTCATCCAGGTTGCCGGCAACTTCTTCGGGCATCACCTTTGCGCCGGCCATGCTCACCACGGCGAAAACAGGAACGATTGCGAGTGTTGCAAGGACAACAGGAAGTGGACCACGCACTCCGCCACTGCGTTGACGCCATGCCCGGTAGGCGGCCAATGCGCGCCCTGTGCGAATCGGTGTTTCGATGAACTGATACGACGCTTCTGTCATCACCACAGTGATTGCAATCAAGGCAACAAATTCACGTGGTTCCAGTGGCATGCCTGCGCTCTTACGGAATGCTTGGAACACGATCCAGTGATACAGGTACAAACCGTACGAGCGCTTTCCAATCCACACCAAGACCGGTGCACCAATGACGTACTTACCCAAGCGTGAACGTGGATGCGTCACTGTCGCAATCACCAACATCGTTGCAATAGCAACCAGGATGAGTCCGCCGCGATACAGCAACGCATATCCCTCTGTCCCTGCCTCAGTCACTACTGTCTCTCGGAACTGCCAGCACATGTATGCCAAAGCACCAAGGCCGAGAAGGCCCAAAAAATCAAGACCGTTTGCATTGCCACCTGCGCGTGCACGGCGAATTGCCCATGGGCGCCATGCCGTGGCAAGTGCAGCACCTAAGAGAAGACCCGACGCACGCGACAATGTGCCGAGATACAGGAAATCAGTTCGCAACACCTGACGGCCGAACAACGACATGAACTGATTCGGAGTCTTCGACAAGGTGTCTATCGGACCTGTGTGGAACATCGCGGCGGTGTACACACCGATAGCGGCTGCAAGACCAGTGAAGATCAAACCAATGACAGGAAGTGTGCGTGAACGAAGAGTGCGCAACAACAAAAACATGACGATGGGCCAAAAGATGTAGAACTGCTCTTCAACAGCCAATGACCACAGGTGTCGCAGGGGTGCGAACTCTGCATTGCTTGTGTACGAGGAACCCGTCCACACTTGGAACCAGTTCGACACGTAGAACACGCCACCAACGACATCACCACGCAATCGACCCAGTCGATCACGGTTGAACAAAGCGCAATAAGTGATTGTGCCAATCAGCAAAGTGAACAGCGCGGGCAATAGACGTCGTGCACGACGCACCCAGAAATTGCCGAGAGAAACCGCACCACTACGTTCACGTTCTGCAATGAGCAACAACGTGATGAGGTAACCAGAGATGACGAAGAAGACTTCAACACCGAGGAAGCCACCCCCGAGCCATTCACGGTTGGCGTGATAGGTGATGACTGCAATAACGGCTAAGGCACGAAGACCATCAAGACCTGGCACGTATGGGACAACTGGACCGCGTCCGATTCCAGAAGTTGGTGTGCCACTGTTGGGCGCAAAGGTGTTTTCTTGATGACTCATAGCAAGTGAGGGTCAGGCGACCGGAAGGCCCAGTTGGGCGTAGATCTCCAGAGTCGCTGTGGACTTATTCATTGTGTAGAAGTGCAATCCAGGCGCACCTGCTTCGAGCAATTTGGCGCTGAGTTCTGTTGCGGCTTCCACACCGATACGACGCACATCATCGGGCGATGTTCCGGTTTCAAGACGTTCACGCAACCAAGTGGGGAACACTGCTCCAGAGAGTTCCGACATGCGCTCTACCTGAGCAATGTTCGTGACAGGCATGATGCCAGGCACTACTGGTTTCGTTATCCCAAGATCAGCGAGGTCATTCACCAGAGAGAGGTAATGGTCAATCTCAAAGAAAAATTGCGTATTGGCAAAATCAGCCACGCGCATCTTTTCTGCAAGATGGCGACGATCCGTCACTAAGTCAGGTGAACGAGGATGCCCTTCGGGGTGAGCCGCAACGCCAATGGAAAGATCTGCAATTTCTTTCAGGTGCTCAATCAAATCGAGTGCGTAGACATAATCACTGGGGCGAGCATCGGCTGGATCTTTCGGAGCGTCGCCCGCAAGTGCAAGAACATTCTCAATGCCTGCATCAACATATGTCTTGATGATGTCTTCAATCTCGGAGCGAGTATGACCAACACACGTGAGATGTGCCATCGAAGGAATTGAGGTTTCCTTCTGCGTCCACAAAACGGTGTCCCGCGTGTGCTCGCGAGTAGAACCGCCGGCTCCGTATGTGACAGAGACGAACGACGGCTTCAAAGGCTCGAGTTCAGCAATGGTGCGACCCAAGGACATGGAACCTGATGCCGATTTTGGCGGAGAAAACTCGAACGAGAACGTACGTCCCGCTGCAAGAAGTTCTCCGATTCGAGCCATTTGTTCAGTCTACGGGCTAGCTAGTGACGGAAGTGGCGAGTACCGGTGAGCACCATGGCGATGCCATGAGTGTTGGCCGCCGTGATGGATGCAGAATCCCGCACACTGCCACCGGGTTGGATAACGGCAGTGACGCCAGCGGCGGCCAACTCTTCGACCGTATCGCCGAATGGGAAAAACGCATCGCTAGCGGCAACAGAACCCTTCGCAGATTCCCCTGCACGACCGATTGCAATACGCGCCGCATCAACTCGGTTGGGCTGTCCGCCACCAACACCAACTACGACATCACCATTTGCCAAGACAATGGCATTGCTCCATGTTGCAGCAACTGTCTGCCATGCAAGAAGCAAGCTCTGCCACTCTTCTGCGCTCGGCGCACGGTCTGTTGCGATCGTGAAGTTATCAAGTGGCTCGTCCACTTCGTCCACTGATTGCACCAAGAGCCCACCATCAATGGAACGCACGTTGATGGCCATCGAATGGAATGGCGCGACTGCCTCCAGCAAGCGCAAGTTCTCTTTGCCACTGAGAATCTCAAGTGCATCAGCAGAGAATGAAGGAGCGATTACGACTTCAGTGAAGACTTTTGAGATCTCCAATGCAGTTTCTGCATTCACTTCGCCATTCACCGCGATGATGCCACCGAATGCACTAACCGGATCCGCATTGTGTGCACGCGTGTATGCCTGCAGAATCGTGTCACCCAGCGCAACGCCGCATGGGTTTGCATGTTTCACGACAACTGCAGCGGGACGATCAAAACGCGACACCAACTGCCACGCAGCTTCGGTGTCATACACATTGAGATACGACATCTCTTTGCCGTTCAACTGCTGTGCTGAATCCCACCAGCTTTCAACGCCCGGCAAGCGATAGCGCGCGCCGGTTTGATGTGGGTTTTCTCCGTAACGAAGAACTTCCGCACGCTCTGCAACGAGAGTCAGAATTGGTGGCACAGTTGCACTCGCACGATCAGGACTTTCATCAGCAAGCCATGAAGCAATGGATGCGTCATAGGCACTGGTGATTCGGAATGCCTTTTGTGCAAGCACTCGACGTGCACTGATTCCGAAGTAACCGCCTTCAATCATCTCGAGAACATCGGCGTAGTCAGCAGTGTCAACAATGACGCCAACATGAGCAAAGTTTTTTGCAGCAGCACGCACCATTGCAGGACCACCAACATCAATCAGCTCGACACTGGGCTTCGAACCAAACGGATACAGATTGACAACGACAAGGTCAATCTCTTCGATGCCGTGTTGTTCAAGTTCGTCGAGATGTTGAGGCTTGTCTCGGTCGGCGAGAATGCCGCCGTGCACTTTGGGATGCAAGGTGACAACGCGGTGATCGAGAATCGGTTCTAATCCGGTGAGTTCTGCAACATCGGTGACAGGGATCCCCGCATCACCAATTGCCTTGGCCGTTCCACCACTCGAGAGGATGGTCCAGCCAAGCGCGTGCAACGCCGAGGCAAACTCGACAATGCCGGTTTTGTCGTAAACGGAAAGAAGTGCGCGTGGCACTCAGCGAAGTCCAGCGACGATTTCTGCCATGAGCGATCCAGCTTCGGTTGGGTTCTGACCCACCTTCACGCCAGCATCACGCAATGCGTCCATCTTGCCCTGTGCTGTTCCCTTGCCACCAGAAACGATGGCGCCTGCGTGGCCCATCTTCTTGCCCGCAGGTGCAGTCACGCCGGCGATGTATGCCGACATTGGCTTTGTCACATTTGCCTTGATGAACTCTGCTGCTTCTTCTTCAGCGGAACCACCGATTTCACCAATCATGATGATTGCGTGAGTCTCTGGGTCGTTCTGGAATTCGCGCAAGCAATCGATGAACGATGTACCTGGCACCGGGTCACCACCAATACCAACACATGTTGATACGCCGATGCCACGCTGCTTGAGTTCGTAGAGAGCTTGGTATGTGAGTGTTCCGGAACGAGACACGATGCCCACGTTTGGACCTGAGGCCGATGGAAGCTCCGCAATTTCACCGGCAGTAATACCGATGTTGCACTTGCCTGGGCTGATAATGCCTGGGCAGTTTGGACCAAGAAGACGCACGTTCGGGAAATCACGAACGAGTGTGTTGTAGGTGCGAGCTTCGTCTTGAGCAGGAATACCTTCGGTAATGCACACGATGAATGAAATGCCCGCAGCAGCGGCTTCCAAGATTGCTGCAGATGCAGCCTTTGGTGGAACCGTAACGAACGATGCTGTTGCACCGGTTGCTGCTACTGCTTCCGCAACGCTGTTGTACACGGGGATGCCTTCGACATCTGTGCCACCCTTGCCAGGTGTAACACCGGCAACAACTTGTGTGCCGTATGCCTTGTTACGAAGACCGTGGTACTTGCCTTGGCCTCCGGTGAGACCTTGAACGATGACCTTGGTGTTTTCATCAACGAAAATTGCCATGACTGTGGTCCTTACTTCGCGAGTGCCACGGCGGCCTCTGCGGCCTCGAGCATTGTTGGCTTGCTGGTGAGCTTTGATTCGGGGATACCCGCATTGGCGAGGATCGTACGACCCTCTTCTGCGTTGGTTCCGTCGAGTCGAATAACGATGGGTGCGCGAAGGTCGACGCGACCAAGAGCTTCAACGATGCCCTTCGCCACTTCTTCACCGCGTGTGATGCCACCGAAGATGTTGATGAAGATGCTCTTCACTGCCTTGTCGGAGTTGATCACCTCGAGTGCGCTTGCCATGAGGTCAGCGTTTGCGCCGCCGCCAATGTCAAGGAAGTTTGCAGCAGAACCGCCCACTTGGTTCACCACGTCGAGGGTGCTCATTGCAAGACCAGCACCATTGGCGATGATGCCCACTGTGCCATCAAGACCGATGTACTGAAGACCCTTCTCGCGTGCAAGCTTCTCGCGAGCATCGAGCTCTTCGGTTGCCTTGAACTCTTCCCACTCTGGATGACGGAAATCGGCATTTGCATCAAGGCTGACCTTGGCGTCAAGTGCATGTACTTCACCGGTTGGCTTCAAGATGAGTGGATTGATTTCTGCAAGGTCGCAGTCACCTTCGACGAAGCAGCGGTAGAGCTTCACCAAGATGTCAGCAACACCTTGCTGTGCCTTCTCAGGAATCTTTGCGTCAATAGCGGCCTTCAACGCGCCTGCTGCAGAGAGACCGTCAACGGGGTCAATGTGAAGCATGAGGATTGCTGCTGGGTTTGATGCAGCTACTTCTTCAATCTCCACGCCGCCCTCTTTGGACAACATGAGGAGGTGCTTCTTTGCACCGCGATCAAGTGTGAATGATGCGTAGTACTCCTCAGCGATGTCGCTGGCATTTTCTACCCATACGCGCTTGACGACATGACCCTTAATGTCCATGCCCAAAATATTTCCGGCGTGCGTGCGTACTTCGTCGGCGTTGTTTGCCAACTTGATGCCGCCAGCCTTGCCGCGTCCACCAACTTGTACTTGTGCCTTCACAACAACTGGATAACCAGCTGCGTCTGCAGCTGCAACTGCTTGATCAACAGTGACAGCGACGTCGCCCTTCGACACCGGAATGTCGTAGCGGGCGAAATACTGCTTGCCCTGATATTCAAAAAGGTCCATGAGTTACTCCATGTCTTCTATTCGCGGCTATCGAGTTCTTCTTCAAGCCATTGTGCAATGGCTTTCAACGAAGAACCTGGGCCGAAGATGTTTCCAACGCCCTGCTCGCGAAGTGCGCGTGCATCTGCGTCGGGGATAACGCCACCGCCAAACACGAGCACTTCACCCATGTCGCGGTTACGTAGTTCTTCCATTGTTCGAGGGAACAACGTGTTATGGGCACCAGATAAAAGCGAGAGACCGACCGCATCGGCGTCTTCTTGCAGAACTGTTTCTGCAATTTGTTCGGGGGTCTGGTGCAGACCGGTATAAATCACTTCAAAACCATGGTCACGCAATGCACGTGTAATGGTCTTCGCGCCACGATCATGGCCATCAAGACCAGGTTTGGCGACAACAACTCGGTAGGGGCGCTTCACAGAAAGGAAACCCTACGCCGAACAGGTGTTGTCGTACCAACCCGCCACAATGGGGGTATGCGTACTCCTCGCCTTCGGTCCCCTTTGTCACGGGCACTTGTGCCCGTCTTGGGCGGAATTGCCTTCTTTATCCTGTTCTTTGCTGGGCTTTGGCTCGTTGCCTCGGTCATCAACAACCGAGCCACCCCGACCTCCAATGTGGCCAACAAGGTCTTCGAAGTTGGCAAAGTGGAGTCAATGGCTAAGGCTGTGGCCAAAGATGGCCCCTTGCTCTTCCCCGACCTCAAGAGCCCCGACGGCGTGAGGTCCATTGTTCTTGACCACACAGGTTCCGATGTCGCCAAGGGGTGGAGGGTCTATTACGGCTACCCCGAAGATCTAGGCGCTAGATGCTTGGTCACCCATATTCAGGGCACCCGCAGGTTTACAGACTGCAACGGTCGCGTTGTGCAAATCAGCCAGTTGGCAAACCCCGAGAGCGTTCGTCCCATTGTCGAGAATCGTAAGACCCTCTACATCGATTTGCGTGGCATCAGTGCCACCACAACAACCCAGTAAATACAGGGGTTTTGTTACTTACTGGCGACAGAGTCAGTGAGACGAATCGCAAATTCTTCTGCGTGCGCCGCAAGCTTGCTGCGATGCAACGCAAGGCCACCGATTACTTCGGCGCCGCGATATTCAAGTTCTCGAGTCATCACATCAAGTGAACCACCAGGGTTGAGTGCGAAGGTGCAGAACGCTGCAGCCTTCTTGCCGGCCATGGCAGGCAATGCTCGAAGTCGATCGATGCCCCATGGTGACTGCCCAACAACGAAGAGTCCGTGCACCCATGTGCCCACGATGACCATGTCAGCGTCCTGAATGGACGCATGATCGGGGCTCTTGGCGGGAGAAATACCCGTGATGGACCAGTTCTCCTGCTGCAGGTTGGCGGCGATGCGCTCGCCTGCCTTCCAGGTATTGCCAGTGAGACTCTCGATAAGGATGGCTGCCTTCATGGCTCTATTTCTACTACCCGCGAACCCGGTTAGCGGAAATAGAGGTCTAGGTCGCCAATATCGACGAGGACATCACGCCTCCCCGACTGCTGAGGAGGTCCGACCATCCCAAGTTTCTCCAGTTCGTCCATGAGGCGACCCGCACGTGCAAAACCCACTTTGAGTTTTCTCTGTAACAACGATGTCGAACCGATACCTGATCGCACCACGATGTCGACTGCACTCTTCAACAAGTCGTCATGATCGGGAGTTACACGTTCTGCGGATGCAGCAGTGGAAATTTCGACAAATGCAACCTCCGAGACTTGCGACTTCCAATGTTGCAACACTTTTTGCTCAAGCGACTGATCGATGTCTTCGAATGAAAACTGATGGGCTCCACCATCGGCGGCTTGAAGGAAGAGCGCCTGACCAGGTGAAAGCAAGATCTCTGCACCTTTCACTCCGGCAATCAAATGACTATCACTGCTCGTCGATGTTCGCAGCGCAATTCTTGTTTCGAAGACCTGACGAATCGATGGAGGCATTGCCTTCACAATTCCGATGCTTGCCGCCATCACAAGGACAACTCCGACTTTGCTCCCACGGGAAAGTACCTGTTCAAGTGCAAACCAGATGTCGGAAAGCTGAACCTCGCTGCCCAAAGGAACATCATCCATGAAAAAGAGAATTTCGGAGTTGACGATTTCTTCATCGACTTTAGAAATTGCCCTGAAGTCCGCCCACGTTTTCTTGCCGTGTTCGACTAACAGTGCATAACGCCGATTGATTTCTGCGTTCAACCAATTAAGGGCATTCAATAACTTTGCAGAATCAGAGATTGGCCTCGTCAGCAGGTGGGGCACTCCTGCAAATCGTGAAAATCCAACTGCAGCCGCATCAAACAAAATTATTCTGACTTCATCAGGGTTTGCATTCTGCAGAACATGCATGAGCGAATGCTCAATCAATGTTGATTTACCAGTTCCAGCATTACCGCTAATCAGAATGTCGTTAATTGACCACATTCGAATCTCAATGATGGCGGATCCGTCCAATGACCGGAAAGGAATAGTTGCAGACTCTTTCCAGCGACCGACTCGCTGCATGCCATCTGGATATGTCCAGCGCGCAGAACTTAGAGCTTCTTCAGCGGTGCCCATGCCAACGCAAGATGTTTTGTTCCACGATCACGGAAGCGCACGGCTACTTCGGCCTTGTCTCCGGTGCCCTTAATTTCAATGACAACGCCCTCGCCGAACACTGCATGCTCGACATCGTCTCCAACCTTGAGGTCAACCAAGTGATCGGTATTGCGCGGCTCGGACGGAGCACGAACAGCTCGTTCTGCGCGACGCGCGCCATATGTGCGACCGGCGGGCTCTTCGTCACGACGACGATACGACGGCAAGTCATCATCCCAACTTGTCGACGACGAGCGCCCATACACACGTGAATGATCGGTACCGGAATCAACATTGCCCTGACGGTCGAATAATTCTTCAGGAATTTCCGACAGGAAACGAGACGGCGGGTTATACGACGACTGACCGAACAACATGCGGTGCCATGCGTGCGAGACAAACAGCTTCTCGCGAGCGCGAGTAAGGCCCACGTATGCAAGACGACGTTCTTCTTCAAGCTCTGCTGGGTCTGTGAGTGCGCGATTATGCGGGAAGATTCCTTCTTCACATCCAACAAGGAACACGACCGGATATTCAAGACCCTTTGCAGAGTGCAACGTCATCAACACAATGTGATTCTCGTTATCGAGATCATCAGTATCGGCGACCAAAGCGACTTGTTCGAGGAACTCTTCAACCTGTGTGTATTCAGCGGCAGAACCAATGAGTTCTTCGATATTTTCGAGTCGACCAGCGGCCTCCACTGAATCTTCGTTCTCGAGGTCATTGAGATAGCCGCTCTTGTTCATCGCGATTTCAATGACAGCCGATGGTCCATCGCCCAACGCACCGTGCATCATGTCAACCAACCCCACGAATGAAGTGAGACCCTTGCTTGCCGAACCGCTGACGCCTGCTTCGCCGGCTCGGCGCATTGCTTCCATGAACGAAATGCCTTCAGCGGCAGCGAATGCTTCAAGCTTGCCAATACTCGTATCGCCAATGCCGCGCTTTGGAACATTCAACACTCGCTTGATACTGATTTCGTCGAGCGGGTTTGCTCCCGCTTTCAAATATGCAATGGCATCTTTGATTTCACGACGGTCATAGAACTTGGTGCCACCCACAACCTTGTACGGAATGCTGTAGCGCATGAATGCTTCTTCCATTGCGCGGCTCTGCGCATTGGTGCGATACATGATGGCGATGTCGCCCCATGAACGATTATCCGTTTCATGGATTTCTTTAGCTGTCTTTGCCACCCAAGATGATTCGTCATATTCATCTTCTGCGAAGTAGCGAACAATACGGTCTCCTTGACCAGCAGATGTCCACAAATCTTTAGGACGACGTCCGATGTTCTGCGAGATAACAGCATTCGCCGCGGAAAGAATTGTTTGTGTGCTGCGGTAGTTCTGTGCGAGAACTACCACTGTTGCTTCACCGAATGCACTCTCAAACGCATCAATGTTGCGTAAGTCTGCACCTCGGAATTTGTAAATACTTTGGTCGCTATCGCCCACCACACACACGTTCTTATGAAGAGCGCCCAACAACAACACGATGCGGTTTTGTGCTTGGTTGGTGTCCTGGTATTCATCAATCAGGATGTGCTTAAAGCGATCTTGATACATGCGCAAGATTTCTGGATACTTCTCAAAGAGTTCAACAACATTTACGAGGAGGTCATCGAAGTCCATTGCTCCGGCGCGCTTTAAACGCTTTTGATATTCCGTGTAGATCTCAGCATGACGCCGCATGATGATGTGCTCTGCACCATCGTGGGCTCGGGCGGTATTCACCAATTCGTTCTTCCACAAACTGATACGTGATTGCGCAGCATTTGCAGGGAATTTCTTTACATCAAGACCCATATCGCGAATCACATAACCAATGAGACGCTTGGAATCTTGTGAGTCATAAATGGTGAATTGTTTTGGGTACTCCAACAGCTCCGCGTGTTGACGCAAGATACGCACGCACGTTTTGTGGAATGTGGTCACCCACATCGACTTTGCAACTGGCCCCACAAGATCAGACACGCGATGACGCATCTCTTCAGCGGCTTTATTGGTGAACGTGATAGCGAGAATTTCTTGCGGATGAATACCCTTCGAGATCAGCCATGCAATGCGCTGCGTGAGCACACGAGTTTTACCCGAGCCTGCACCAGCGACGACCAGCAGAGGACCACCTGGGTGATACACCGCCTCTTCTTGGTCGGGGTTCAGCGGGATGCTGGCCCCTGTGGAGGCGTGTTCGAACTCAGACATGGCTCCGCCAGTGTAGGTGCGGGTTGTGTCGCGGGCAGAAAGCCCGTGAGTTATGCGCGAGCTTTGATGCGGAATGGCAAGTTACGTGGACCACGCACCTGGCCGGTGCTCCATGTGACTTGCTCTGTGGTGTCCAACTCGAAGTCTGGGAAGCGCTTAAGGAAAACCTCAATTGCGACATTCATTTCCAAACGAGCAAGGTTGGATCCGATGCAACGGTGAATACCGAGACCGAAAGCCGCATGGCGGTTTTCTTCGCGCTCGATGTCAACGACAGCTGGGTTCGCAAACTGATTCTCATCGCGGTTCGCTGCAGGGAAAGGAAGAAGAACACGATCTTCTTTCTTCATCTGCACACCATGGAATTCCATGTCATCAGTGACCATGCGGGCCATCGTGACAGGTGCGTACGCACGAAGGAATTCCTCAACTGCCATTGGAATCTTGCCGGGATTTTCGACAAGACGACGGCGGTCGATTGGGTTCGATGCGAGGTGCCACAACGATGAACCGATGCCACTCCAGGTGGTGTCGATGCCAGCGATAATGAGCAGCAAAATGGTGCCGAACACGTGACGTGGAGAAAGCTTCTCACCGAAGATTTCAGCGTCCAACAAGTAGCTCGTGAGGTCATCACGTGGGTTCTCGATGTGATCTTCAATGTGCTTGGTGAGGTACTCATCCATGGCCATGAACTGTGCAAGGCGCTCTTCGCTGCGCTCTGCACCGATTCCGCCAAGAACCATGTCGACCCAACCGCGGAAACGGTCTGCATCGGACAATGGCAAACCGACCATCTGAGCAACAACGAGAACTGGGATGTGCTGTGTGTACTGCACTGCAGCGTCGATTGCATCAACGTCACCCATGTCATCAATCAACTTGTTGCAGATCTCTTCCACTTCTGTGCGCCAGGGGTCAATCACCTTTGGTGAGAACGCTGGCAACAAGAGGCGACGTGCGTCTGCGTGGAATGGAGGATCTGAAGAAATTGGAGGCACTGGTCCGATAGGTGCACCCAAAGCATCAGGATCTTCCTTCAATGCTTCACTTGGCTTCAACTGCTGAACAACAGGAGTGAGGCTGGAGAAACGAGATGGGTCGTACGCAATCTCTTTGACAAGATCGTGAGTGAGTGGCAACCACACACCGCCATAACGCTCTGTGTGTGCGATAGGGCATCCAGCAGCCTTGAGGTCATCCCAAATCTGGTGAATGTTGTTGTTGTACTCAGGTGCGCCGTGGTCAAAGTCGGTCGCCCAATCAGTTACTGGGCCGTAGACGGTGTCAGTCATTTTCTTAATCCTCGATTGTGATTGCGAACTCGGGGCAGTTAGCAACAGCAAGACGTGCCTTGTCTTCAAGACCGGCAGGCACAACGCCGTCGTTCAATTCGAATGCGTTGCCGAGATCGTCAACGTCGAACAATTCGGGGGCCAACGCATAACAGCGGTTGTGGCCCTGGCACTTGGATGAATCTACGTGTACTCGCATGTGCCTAGCGTAGGACGGAGGAGAGGAAAATTCACCATGGGACCGAATCCTTTTTTTGTGCTTCTTCCACCCTCCGAAGGCAAGGCCCTCGGAGGCACCGCACGGCTGAACTATGCGGCCAACTCGGGAGCATTTGGCCCCGACCTCGGAGACTTTCGGTCCGACGTCGCACGTGCCCTGATCGATGCCAAAGGAGGCGACGGCAAATTGCTCGGAGTGAAGGGCGATTTACTGGCTCGGGCGCAGGAAGCAAACCGCACATTGGTCGGAGCCCCCGCATTGCCTGCATGGCAGCGCTACACAGGCGTGGTCTGGGATCACCTCGACCTCTCCTCGTTTACTGGGCCACACCGCATAGCCGCTGTAAAACGCATCATCGTTCCCTCTGGGTTTGCAGGGCTCGTCCGGGCTGACGACCCACTCCCCGACTACCGGCTCAAGATGGGCGCGCGTCTGGCGCCGTTTGGTCTGATGTCCACCTGGTGGCGAGACGACCTCACCGCAGCGCTTCTGGCGTACACCAAGAAATCACCCGTCGTCGACTTGCTGCCACAGGAACATCGTTCAGCTATTGATTGGTCCCTTGTCAACACGCATGTTCGTGTTGATCTGGTGTCTCGCACAGGCGGCATCGTCGGTGGACACAATGCAAAAGCAGCGAAGGGATTACTTGCTCGTCATCTCCTCGTGTCGAGCGGTACCGATATTGAGCGTATGGTTGCGACATTCAAGCATCCTGAGTACACAGCAAAGGTCAGCACATGACAACAAAAGATTTGTTCTCGCTCGCAGGTCGTACAGCGATCATTACCGGTGGCAGCCGTGGCTTAGGTCGAGAAATGGCACTGGCGTTTGCGCAACACGGCGCCAACATTGTCATCGCTAGTCGCAAAGTCGAGAACTGCGAAGAAGTTGCGCAAGAGGTTCGGGCACTCGGAGTTCGTGCACTTGCTGTTGGTTATCACGCAGCGTCATGGGATGATGCGGGTCGCCTTGCAGATGTCGCCAATGCAGAATTCGGTCGCATCGACATTCTTGTGAATAATGCAGGAATGTCTCCGCTGTACTCATCGCTTGTTGAAGTCACAGAAGATCTCTACGACAAAGTGCTTGGCGTCAACCTCAAAGGTCCGTTCCGTTTGTCCACTCTTCTCGGAACACACATGACCACTCCCGATGCCGACGGCACCATTCATGGGGGTGCGATTATCAATGTCTCTTCCACATCAAGCCAGCGACCTTCACCGAATGAAGTGATTTACGGCGCGGCCAAGGCGGCAATCAACACGTTGACGATTGGTTTGGCGCGCACATATGGGCCACACGTTCGCGTGAACTGCATTGTGCCCGGACCATTCCTCACCGATATCTCAAAGGCGTGGGACATGGAGCAATTCAATGCGCGTGCAAAAACTGCGTATTCATTGCAGCGTGGCGGTCAACCACACGAAATTGTTGGCGCTGCGCTGTACCTCGCAAGTGATGCGAGCAGTTACACCACCGGCATGTTGCTGAATGTGGACGGTGGACCGCGCTAAGCGGATCTACTTCAGCTTTTCAGCGAAGAAATCAAGGACACGTTGCACGCTTGCTTCGTCACGTTGTTCCGTCAACACGCTGTGATCCTTCGGAGACTGTGATGGCAATTCAATTGCAATGAACGCATCTCCAAGAAGTTCACGCAAAGAATTGAATCGGTCACCGACCAACTTGTCCTGATCAAATCGCAACCCAAGTACTTGGCATCCGTCGGCGGCACGTTGCGCCACAACAATCGCATCGTCAGGAGACAAGTTGAGATCCGCACCGCGTGATTTTCCAACATTGAACGGCATTGATGGCTGCGACAACACCGGGGCAATCATGATGTCGTCGACCATCATTCCGAGTGCGAATCCACCTGAGAAACACATTCCCACTGCCCCGACACCTTTACCGCCGACTTCAGCGTGCAGAGAACGAGCGAGTGCACGCAACCACGAGATAATCGGAGACGTCTTCTGCAATGCCATGTTGGTGAACTCTTTCGAGATGCACACCTTCAACATGGATGACGCGATGTATTTGCCTGAAAC